>JBGPMY010000029.1:0-12229 GCA_041487235.1 Dehalococcoidia bacterium | reverse complement strand
GGGTCGCCGCGAGGGACGGCTGGAGCCGTGGCGGCACCCGGCGAACGTCGATCGGAAGAAGACGGGCGGTCGATGATCCGGGTCCGGCGGAAAGACGAGATCTACCACAAGGAAGGCGGCTGGTTCGCGGCTAACTGGCACTTCTCCTTCGACGAGTACTACGATCCTGGCAACATGGGGTTCGGCACGCTGCGGGTGTTCAACGACGACCGGCTGATACCGGGCGCCGTCTGGCCGATGCATCCGCACAAGGATGTCGAGGGGCTGACCTATGTGGTGGAAGGCACGTTCGAGCACCGGGACAGCCTGGGCAACGGCGGCGTCCTGCCCGCCGGCGCCGTCCAGCGGATGACGCTGGGCTCAGGCGCCTGGCACTCGGAGGCGAACGGCTCGCAGAGCGAGCCGCTGCGCTTCATTCAGATGTGGATCATGCCTCGGGAGAAGGGGCTGCCGCCCTCCGTGGAGCAGAAGGTCTACTCGCAAGAGGATCGCACGAACAGGCTGTTGCGGGTGATCGGGCCGGACGGCGCGGACGGCAGCGTCGAAGTCCACCAGGACGCGTCCGTCTACGTCTCGAGGCTCGAACCGGGGACCTCTCTCGTGCACGAATTCGCTTCCGGGTCAGGCGCTTACTTCTTCCTGATCGAGGGCGAGGTCAGCGTGAACGGGACGCGGCTTGTCACCGGCGAAGCGGCCCGCATTCGGGAGGAATCGCGGCTGGCAATAGAGGCTCGCCAAACGTCGGAGCTGATTATCGTGGAGGTGCGACTGTAGCGCGCTTACTCCTCGCGGATGTTAGCTTTGACCATCGCCATTAGCTCCGGCGTAATCTCCACGATGCCGTGCGTCTTGGCGTGCTCAGCGGCGTTCTTCAGCAGCTCTTCCTCTGTCGCTCCTCGCACGGAGTGATTGCAGCCGCTGGCGGGGGCCACTTTGTTGCAGTCGACGACCTTACCCATGGGGTGTCTCCTTCTTTGCTCGTTTGGCGTGTCGCGTAAGTAGGTTATCTGCGGCTGAGACGAGAGGTCAAGCGGGCGGCAAAGCCGGCAGTGGGTCAGTTTGAGTCCGATTGGCCCGAGCGAAAGATCAAGAACAATAGCAGAAGCAAGATAACGACGGCGGAGACAAAGTTTAGGAAGATGCGGAGAGCTACCCGCGTAGTTGGATTCTGTATCTTTGATACGCGCTGGTTGAGCCGCCACGTACAAACGCCAGCTGCGACGAGCGGGAGGATTTCGATCAGAAATAAGATGAGGACGCCTCAGTTGTAGCGCAGAGGCGGGCGGGGCGTCAACGGCTGAAGGGGTTCCCAAACTGACCCACTACCAAGAAGCCGTCGGCCCCGTCGTGGACCCAGGGGAGAACGATCTTGTTAGCCCGTCGCTGTCGTACAATGGGGGCGAACATGCGGCGCCGGTTGAGCCGGCGCTCTTCGTTAGGAGCCGGAAGCATGGCGGACACGATCACCAACGACATGAGCATCATGATCGGTGGGGACGCCGGCCAGGGCGTGGAGTCCAGCGGCGCCGGCTTCTGCCTGGCGCTGGCGCGGGCGGGGCTTCACGTCTTCGCCCTCCAGGACTACCGGTCGCAGATACGCGGCGGGCACAACTTCTACCAGATTCGCCTGGGCGAGAGGCCACGCTACAGCCACAGCGACCCCGTGCACCTGCTGATCGCCCTCACGCCAGAGTCCGTAGCGCTCCACCTGGACAACCTCGCGGAGGGCGGCGCTGTGATCTTCCCGGATAAGTTCCAGATAGATGAGGCGCCGCTGAAGCAGCGTGGCCTCTTCGTCGATGCGCTGCCGCTGATGGCGATAGCAGAGGAGCACGGCAGCCGGCTGATGGTGAATACGGCGGCGCTGGGCGCTGCGGCCGGCATCACCGAGTTCCCCCTGGAGTTCATGGAGAGCGTGATCCGCGACAACTTCGCGCGGAAGGGCGAGCAGATCGTCGATAGCAATCTGAAAGTGGCGCAGGCGGCCTATACCCTGGCCAGGGAGCGATACGGGAGCGACTTCGGCTACCGATTGCGGCCCGTTGACGGGGCGCCGAAGCGGATGCTGATCAACGGCAACGAGGCGATCGCCATGGGCGCGCTGGCCGGGGGCTGCCGCTTCATCTCCGCCTATCCGATGACTCCGGGGACATCGGTATTCGAGTGGCTTTCGGCGCTGCCACACGAGTACGGCGTGGTGATCAAGCACGCCGAGGACGAGATAGCCGCCATCTGCATGGCGATCGGCGCGTCTTTCGCCGGCGCCAGGTCGATGACGACGACCTCCGGCGGCGGCTTCTGCTTGATGGTGGAAGCGATGGGTCTGGCGGGGATGACGGAGGTGCCGCTGGTGATAGTCGAGGCACAGCGAGGCGGGCCGTCCACCGGGCTACCTACTCGCACCGAGCAGTCCGACCTGCTGTTCGCCATCAACGCCGCGCAGGGCGAGTTCCCGCGCATCGTCACGGCGCCGGGCACAATCGAAGAGTGCTTCGAGGCGGGCTGGCGGGCGTTCAACCTGGCCGAGAAGTACCAGTGTCCGGTCATCGTCATGACAGACTCATTCCTGGCGTCGTCCCTGCGGACGCTGGAGTTGGACGCCATCGACTTCGCGAAGGTGGAGATCGACCGCGGCGCCACACTGACCTACGAGGACCTCGACCAGCTGACGGATGGCTACCGGCGCTTCGAGTTGACGGAGAGCGGCATCTCGCCGCGGGCGATCCCGGGGCATCCCAAAGGCGTGTTCGCCGCCGCCAGCGACGAGCACGACGAGACCGGGCACATAACGGAGGAGTCCGAGAACCGGGTGAGGATGATGCAGAAGCGGATGCACAAGCTGGCGGAGGCCGAGACAGAGATGAGGGCGCCCGCGCTGTACGGCCCGCAGGACGCCGAGGTCACCCTGGTCTGCTGGGGGTCGACGTTCGGGGCCTGCCGCGAGGCTGTCGACGAGATCAACGCCGCCGGTGGTAGCGCCAGCGTCCTCAAATTTGCGGACCTCTGGCCCCTGCCGGCGGAAGCGACCGAGCGGGCGCTGCGGGCCTGCCGGCGGACGGTGGCTGTGGAGCAGAACTACACGTCGCAGCTGGCGAAGCTGATTCGGATGACCACCGGTATCGATATGGACCGGACACTGAACAAGTACGATGGCAGACCCTTCGCGCCGGAAGAGATCGCGGCCGCGCTGGGCCAGGAGGTGGTTAGTGGTCACAAGGCTTGACCCCAAGGTCTTCGATGCGGAAGCGGAGGTCAGCTGGTGCCCCGGCTGCGGGGACTTCGGGATACTGAGGGCGTTGAAGCTGGCGCTGGCGGAGCTGGATATCCAGCCGCACCAGGTGCTGGTGGTATCCGGCATCGGCTGCGGCAGCAAGCTGCCGGACTACATGGCGATAAACGGCTATATGACGATCCACGGGCGGCCGCTCCCCATCGCCACGGGGGCCAAGCTGGCGAATCCCGAGATGCACGTCGTCGTGGTCAACGGCGACGGCGATTCTTACGGGATCGGCGGCAATCACTTCGTGCAGACGTGCCGGCGCAACCCGAACGTCACGCAGGTCGTGGAGAACAACCAGATCTACGGCCTGACCAAGGGCCAGTACTCCCCAACGAGCGACAAGGGATTCGTCACCACCACCTCGCCGGACGGCGCCATCGAGCTGGCGTTCAACCCTATGGCGGTAGCCCTGGCGGCGGGAGCGACCTTCATCGCGCGGGCGTTCTCGGGCGAGCCGAAGCATATGGCGCAGATGATCGTAGAGGGGATCAAGCACCGCGGCTACGCCCTCATCGACGTGCTTCAGCCCTGCGTCACTTTCAACCGCGTGAACACCTACGACTGGTACCGGAAGCGCATCTACCACCTGGAAGAGGAATCGTACGACGCGACCGACCGCGAGGCCGCGTGGACCAAGGCGCACGAGTGGGAGGAACGTATTCCCCTGGGCATCCTGTATCGCATCGAGGGGCTGCCGACGTACGAAGACCAGGTGCCCACACTTGCGGACGGCTCGCCGGTGGGGCGGCTGATGGAGCTGACGAAGCGGCCGCGGCCGGAGCAGTACGAGTCGCAGAAGGAACAGTTCTTCTAGCCCGCGCGGGATATGGCGGTCATGAACTACGGTCAGTTCCTGGCAGATGTGAGAAAACGCGGCGGCTTCGCGACGGACGACGAGGCGCTGGCCGTGGCTTCTAACGTACTGATGGCGGTGGCGGAGGTGCTGCCGCAGCGGGACGCCGAGGGCATCACGGCCAGCCTGCCTCCGGAGCTGCTGGTCTATCTGCGGCCGACGCACGCGGAGCCGGACCCGCACTTCGACAGTCAGCTGTTCTTGGGCTGGGTTGTATCGACCGTCGACGCGACTGGTGGCCGGGACAAGACGGGCGGCGGGCTGGACATCTACGCAGCCTACTCCGGGGACGAGGCGATCCGGCGCTGTCAGTGCGTGTTCTCCGTCCTCAAATCGCTGATGAGCGACCGGCAGCAGGCGACGATGCTGGCCTGCCTGCCCGAAGAAGTGGGCGTCTGGTTTAGCGCGGCGTGAGGCGGCGACCCGGCGACCGGCATGCATAACATAACCCCAATTCTATTGACAGAACCCGCGTGCCGCGTAGAATGTGAGCCGAAAGTGCGCGGAGGTGAGTGTAGGCGGTAAGTGAGCGATTCGGTCCTGGCCGCGGGATAGGATCAGGTGGAGCAAGTTCAAGTCATAATCCATCGATACCTCCTTGATTTCGATGCTCCCCGCTCTCCTCTCCCGGCGCTAGGCTAGTCGCGACAATATCAGGGCGCCAATTGCGGCTGGCGCCGCATACGGAGGAGAGGTTTGTGCTAGCTGAGGAGCTGGCCGGGGCGCCCACGGCAGGGCAGGCTTTTGCCTACTGCCGGAAGGTGGCCCTGGGCCACTACGAGAATTTCAGCGTGGTCTCCTGGCTGCTTCCGCGCGAACTGCGGCCGCACATGTACGCGGTCTACGCCTACTGTCGCGGCGTCGACGATCTGGGGGACGAGGCGGAGGGCGACCGCCTGGCCCTGCTGGACGATTGGGAGGCCGAACTGGGCCGCTGCTACGACGGGACGCCTCGTGACATACGTTTCGTGGCCCTGCGGGAGACGATCCGCGCCTTCGATATCCCGCCGGAGCCGTTCCTGCGCCTGATCGAAGCCAATCGCCGCGACCAGACAGTGAGCCGCTACCAGACCTTCGCGGAGCTGCGGGAGTACTGCACCTACTCCGCGAACCCCGTGGGCCATCTGGTGCTGTATCTCTTTGGATACCGCGATGACAAGCGGCGTCTCTTGTCGGATTCGACGTGCACGGCGCTGCAGCTGGCCAACTTCTGGCAGGACGTATCGCTGGACTTGGAGAAGGGGCGCATCTACATACCGCTCGAGGATATGCAGCGCTTCGGCTACAGCGAAGAGGAGCTGCTGGCTCGGCGCCATAGCGAAGGCTTTCGCCGTCTGATGGCTTTCCAGGTGCAGAGGACGCGAGACCTGTTCCGGGAAGGGCTGCGGCTAGTCCCGCGGGTGCGGGGCCGGCTGCGGCTGGACCTGCGGCTGTTCTCGCTGAGCGGGCTGGCTGTGTTGGACGCCATCGAGCGGATGGATTACGACGTCCTGCATCGCCGGCCCACGGTCTCGAAGGCGCAGAAGGCCTGGCTGGCGCTGCGTGGGCTGCTGCCGCTGCCCGTTGGCGTGAAGGGGACGCGATGAGAGATGGGCTGAACGCCGCCTACGACTACTGCCAGTCGCTGACCAAGCGGGAGGCCAAGAACTTCTACTACGGCTTCATGCTGCTGCCCAATGAGCAGCGACGGGCGATCTACGCCGCCTACGCCTTCGCGCGAGAGTGCGACGACATCGTGGACGAAGGGCTGCCCACGGACGAGGCGACGTCGCGTCTGGCGGCCTACCAGGCGGCCCTGGACGCGTGCCTGGCAGGTGTGGCGGACGGCCCCGTGTTCCAAGCGCTGGGGCATGCCATCGAGGAGTACGGGATACCTCACCAATACTTCTACGACCTGATCAGCGGGGTGACGACAGACCTCACCGTGCGGCGCTATCGCACCTTCGATGAGCTCAAGGAGTACTGCTACCTTGTGGCGTCGATCGTGGGGCTGATCTCCATCGAGATATTCGGCTATAGCGGTGGCGATAAGGCGCGAAGGCACGCCGCCGACCTGGGGATCGCCCTGCAGCTGACGAACATCGTGCGGGATATCCAGGAAGATGCCGCGCGAGACCGCATCTACCTGCCACTGGAAGAGCTGGACGCCTTTGGCTACTCGGAGGAAGAGCTGTTCGCCGGGCGGGTGACGCCCGGCTTTCGGCGGCTGCTGGCCTTCAACATCGAACGGGCACGGCAATACTACGAAGAGGGACGAAAGCTCCTGCCGTACCTTCCCCGGCGGGCGCGTGCTTGCGTAGGGGTCATGGCCGGGATCTACAGCAGCATCCTGGACGACATTCAGCGTGACCCGGGCGTTGTCTTTCGCCGGCGGGTGAGCCTGAGCACCGGTCAGAAGCTGGTGCTGGCTGGTCGGGAGCTGGTGAGGAGCATGGCGCTGTGAACGACACCCGCTCCGTTCTGGTAGTGGGCGGCGGCCTGGCCGGCCTTACCGCCGCTTGTGAGCTGGCCGACGCCGGGATGCGCGTGACGCTAATCGAGAAGCGGCCGTTCCTGGGCGGACGGGCCTACTCCTACCAGGACAAAGGCTCCGGGCTGGAGGTGGACAATGGTCAGCACGTGTTCCTGGGCTGTTGTGCCGAGTACATCCGCCTTCTGAAGCGCCTCGGCGTCTACCAGCAGACTCACTTGCAGAAGCGAATGCGGGTGCGCGTCATCGACAAGGTGTGGGGCGAAAGCGTGCTGCGGAGCGCGTCCCTGCCGGCGCCGCTTCACCTCTTGCCTTCGCTGTTGCGCTTCCGGTCGCTGTCTCCGACGGAGAAGGCGCTGGCGATCTTGGCGATGTCGCAGATTCGTTCGCTGGACAGAGCAAAGCACCCCGAGCTGGACGGGGTTACGTTTCACCAGTGGTTGAGCGAGCGGCGCCAGAGCCGTCACGCCATTCGCAGCCTCTGGAACCTGATCATCCAACCAACCCTCAACGATGATGTCTCGCGGGTCAGCGCGGACCTGGCGCTGATGGTGTTCCAGGAGGGGTTCCTGCGCTCTCGCACTGGCGCCAACGTGGGCTGGGCCAAGGTGGGGCTCTCCACGCTGCTGGGGCAGGCAGCCGGGAAGTACATAGAGGAGCGCGGTGGGGAGGTGCGCCTGGGCGTCGGGCTGGACGGGCTTGAAGCGGAGGGCGGCCGCATAGCACGGGCTATCGTCGAGGGCGCGGAGTTCATCGCCGATCGTTACGTCGTGGCTGTTCCGGTGGAGCGGCTGTTGTCGCTTCTGCCCGCGGCCGTTCAGGCGGACCCATTCTTCGCCCGCCTGTCGAGGATAGAGACGTCACCGATCGTTAACGTCCACTTGTGGTACGACAGGCCGGTCTGGGACGGCGATTTTGCGGTCTTCTTGAACACGCCACTGCAATGGGCCTTCAACAAGTCCAAGCTCTGGGGCCAAGCGGGCGAAGGCCAATACATCGACATCTCGCTCAGCGGCGCTCATGACTTCGTGGAGATGCCGGCGGCGGAGATCATCACGACGTTCAAGAAGGAGATGGACGCCCTGTTCCCGGCGGCGCGCGGCGCCCAGGTGCAGCGGGCGCTCGTCGTCAAGCAGAGAGACGCCACGTTCTCGCCGCTGCCGGGAGTTGCGGCGCTACGTCCCAGCCAGCGCACGCCCATCGCCAACCTGTTCCTGGCGGGCGACTGGACCGACACCGGCTGGCCGGCCACGATGGAGAGCGCCGTGCGCAGCGGTCTGAGGGCGGCGGCGGGCGCCCGCTTGGCGGTGGGCCGGCAGGGCGCAGCAGAGGAGGTGATGAGCTCAGCATAGAACGCAGAGGACAGCAATCATCATCGTTTTTGGAACCTTCATCATGGGCAATGGAGCACCCGCATGCGAACAACAAAAGTTGATCTCTCTGGCGCAGAGCGCAGATCGCAAGAGACGGCGCGGAGTCTGTGCGACAGCGGCTTTCAGATCATCATCTACGGCGCAGAGGATGACCCGGAGGTGCGCAAGGTCCTCGCCTTTACCCAGGGCAACGGCGTCGCTATCCTGAACCCGGAGGAAGAGATAGAGCTTCACCGACGTAAGATCGCTCTTCTGGCGCAGGAGAGCCGGAGCGCCGAGTCGTTCTCCCGTTTTGTGACGCGGTTTCTGGCCCTTAATATCGGGCGGATTTATGAGCTTCGCGTCATCTACAGCTCCCGAGTGGAGAGCGTGCGAATGCAGGGCTCCGGCGTAGAAAAGCGGCGCGACGTCGGGGCGATTTTGTCTGCCACCAGCGAACCGCGCAGGAGAAGGAGTCCCGCATGAAATTCCTCTCGCAAACGTTCGAGATCCGGACAGAGAAGGGCCCTCAGTTCGTCGACATCACTGAGAAGGTCCAGGAGCTCACCAGGCAATCCGGCCTTCAGAACGGCTTCGCGGTGATCTTCTCTAAGCACACGACGGCCGCGATCCGGATTAACGAGGCCGAGCCGCACTTGATTCAGGACATGGAGCAGATGCTGGAGAAGATGGTGCCCTCCTGTCAGGATTACGCCCATAACCGCTACGCCCACGCCTTCTCCAACAACGGGGAGCGCCCAAACGGTCACTCCCACTGCCAGCAGCTGCTGCTAGGGGCCAGTGAGGCCGTGCCCATCATGAACGGCCAGCTGGTGTTTGGGCAGTGGCAGCGCATCTTCCTGGTGGAGCTGGACCACGGGCGCGACCGCGAGGTCGTCGTGCAGGTGGTGGGGGAGTAGCTTGGAGCTTCCGTCCGCGCTGGCGCGCTACCGCCGAGATGTAGACGGCTTCCTCGGCTCTTTCTTAGACCGAGGCGGGAGCCCGCTTCTCTACCGGATGGCGCGCTACCACCTGGGCTGGGAAGACGCCGAAGGCCGGCCGGCCGCCCACGGCGGCAAGGCGCTACGACCTTCCCTGTGCCTGCTGGCCTGCGAGGCCACCGGTGGCGACTGGCGGCGGGCGCTGCCGGCTGCCGCCGCAGTGGAGCTGGTGCACAACTTCTCTCTGGTGCACGACGATATCCAGGACCGGGACCGGGAGCGACGCCACCGGCCCACCGTCTGGAGCATCTGGGGAGAAGCGCAGGCCATAAACGCCGGCGATGGCCTGCTGGCTCTAGCTCGCCTGGCGCTGCTGAGGCTACACGACGAAGGGGTACCGGCAGAGACTGTCGTTCAGGCGGCGCGCATCCTGGACGAGAAGACGCTCGAAATAGTCGAAGGCCAGGTCATGGACCTGGGCTTCGAGGAGCGCGTGGACGTCGATCTGCAGAGCTATTTGCAGATGATCGAGAAGAAGACGGGCGCCCTGTTCGACTGCTCGTTCCGGCTGGGCGCGCTCCTGGGCAGCGGCGACCCCTCGCTGGTGGAGGCGCTGGGCCGCTGCGGGCGAATGTTGGGGGTCGCGTTTCAGGTGCGGGATGACGTGCTGGGCGTGTGGGGCGCCGAAAACAGGACGGGCAAGGAGCCGGCGGCGGACATCCGCAGGCGGAAGAAGTCGCTCCCCATCGTTTACGCCCTCGCAGCGGCGGAAGGCCCGGAGCTGGACGAGCTGCGACGTCTGTACAGCAAGCGTGACCTGAGCGACGCAGACGTCTCGTTGGTGCTGGGTTCCCTGGACGCGCTGGGCGCCCAGGCTTACTGTAGCCGCCTGGCAGAGGAGCGTAGGCGGACGGCTCTGGCGGAGTTACACGCTGTAGAGCTGCCCTCCGAGGCGGCGCGGGAGCTGAAGGAGACGGCAACGTTCTTGCTGGAGCGGGACTTCTAGCTAGTCCGCGCCGGCGATAGGAAGGACTGATCATGGCCAGCAGACCGATGATGCTATCGCTGAAGCTGGGGTGGTACCTCTTCAAGCAGAAGATCAAGGGGCGAAAGTACTTCCCCCTGACGATGATCCTGGAGCCCCTGGAGGACTGCAACCTCACCTGCACTGGCTGCGGGCGTATCCGCGAGTACGAGGCGATCCTCGACCACAAGTTGACCGTTGACGAATGCATGCGGGCCGTCGAAGAGTGCGACCCTCCGGTCGTCTCCATCGCCGGCGGCGAGCCGCTGATGCACCCGAAGATCGGCGAGATCGTGGCGCGCATAATCGAGCAGAAGCGCTTCGTCTACCTCTGCACCAACGCCCTACTGTACAAGAAAGCGCTCAAGGATATCAGACCGTCACCTTACTTCTCCTTCGTCGTGCACCTGGACGGGCTGGAGGAGACGCACGACATCGCGGTGGAGCGCAAGGGCGTGTACAACGTGGCTATAAAGGCGATCGAGGAGTTCCTGGCGGGAGGCTACCGCGTCTGCACGAATACCACGCTGTTCAGCGGCAATCAGCCGGAGGAGTACCACCGGCTGTTCGCCATGCTCAACGACATGGGCGTCGAGGGGATGATGGTGGCGCCCGGCTTCCAGTACAAAGAGGTGGCGCATCACGACATCTTCCTGCAGCGCGATGAGGCACGCTCCTTCTTCCGTCGCATCTTTGAGGGTTGCCAAGAAGGCATCCGCTTCTACAACAACCCACTCTACCTGGACTTCCTGATGGGCAAGAGGGAATACGAGTGTACGCAGTGGTCCACGCCCACGTTTACGCCCGCCGGCTGGCGGAAGCCCTGCTACCTGCTGGCGGACGGTCACGCCAAGACTTACGTGGAGCTGATGGAGACCACGGACTGGAAGGCGTACGGCTTTGGGCGGGACCCGCGCTGCGACACCTGCATGATGCACTGCGGCTACGAAGGCTCTGCGGTTCAAGAGGCGATGACGAAGCCCGCCGCGCTCCTGGAGCTGGCCTGGCGCTCGTTCCGGCCCGGTATCGGGGGCCGTAAAGGCGGAGCGAACGGCAAGCTGAAGCAAGAGGAGGCCGTGGCCAAGGAGGGAGCGCGCGTCAATTGATTGCGCTGATCGCGGCGCTGCAGTTGGAGATTCAGCCGCTCCTGCGACGCCTCGATGGCATCGACTGGTATCGAGTGGGCGGATTCCCGGTGGCGCTTGGCCAGTTAGCGGGCAAGCCGGTCGTGGTTTGCCAGGGCGGTCTGGGCCGTCGGGCGGGGGAAGCGTCGCAGCTCGTGCTGGAGCGCTATCGCCCCCAAGCCGCCGTCTCGTTCGGCGTGGCGGGCGCCCTCTCGCCGCAACTACGGGCGGGAGATATCGTGCTCTGCGAGCGGGTGTATGCGTCGGAACCCTCGGCTCGAAGCCCCATAACGTGCGATCCCGGCCTGCTGCAAGTGGCCAGCAAGGCGGCCGAAAATCCGCGCCTGCCGGTCAGAACCGGCGCGGCGAGCACTGTTGATCGGGTCGCGGCCACTCCTCAGGGGAAGTTGCGCCTGCGGGAGAACACCGGTGCGGATATCGTCGAGATGGAGGGCCACTGGGTGGCGCAGGCGGCCCAGGCGGCTGGCGTTCCCTTTCTGGCTGTACGCGCCGTCCTGGACGAGGCTGCGGACGCGTTGCCGAAGATCCCCGGCTTCGTGGACGGCGACGGACGGACGCATCGCCTCCGTGTTCTGCCGTACCTGGTCAGGCAGCCCTTCGCGTTGCCGGCGCTGATACGGTTGGCAGCCAAGGAACGCCATGCCCTCCAGAATCTAGGTCGCTTCATGGAGGCGTTCATCGCCGAGCTGGATGGCTCTCCGGCCGGCAGTCCGATCACTCTCTCCGCCGGAGGCAGGTAGTGCTGGCGATCATCGTCGCCATCCGCGCCGAGCAGCTAGCGGTGGAGAGGCGCCTGGATATACTCGAGCGGAAGCTCGTGGATACCTATCCGGTGGCGCTGGGCTCCTACGCGGAGGAGCCGGTGCTCTTGTGCCGGACGGGCATGGGCGAGGCGCGTGTAGAGAGGATGGAGAAGGCGGTGCTAAGCGCCCACTCTCCGGCGGCGATAGTCTCCGCCCGGGTGGCCAGCAGCGTGCCGGACGACCTCCAAATCGGCGACCTGGTGCTCTGCCGCAAGACTCATCTCTGGCGCGATATGGGCCCCCTGGTTCGCGCGTCTCAGGAGTCTGACCCGAGGCTGCTTACTCTGGCGGAGCAGGCGGCGCGGGCGGCCGGCATAAACTACGTCGTCAAGTCAGCCCTGACCGTGGCGCCGCTAAGGCC
>JBGPMY010000028.1:0-12323 GCA_041487235.1 Dehalococcoidia bacterium | reverse complement strand
GGGAGAAAACAGCCGGCGTTTTGACCGCGTGAACTCCGACAACTGGAGCGCCAACGTGGAGGCAGGACGCATCACGGCCGCTGTCATGCCTGTGGTGGAGCTGCTGGTCTCCTCCGCCACCGCGCTCGTCATCGTCTTCGGCGGGATGCGCGTCCTGGACGGGTCGATGGAGGTGGGCGTCGTCGTCGCCTTCGCGCTTTACGTACAGCGCTTCTTCGATCCGGTGCGCGATCTCGTCCTCCAGTACACGCAGCTGCAGCGGGCGATGGCCGGCGGGCAGCGCATATTCGAGGTTCTGGACACCAAGCCGGAGATCGTGGACGCCGAGGACGCTGTTGGACTGCCGGATGTTCGCGGCGAGATCGTATTCGATCACGTGAGCTTCGAGTACGTTCCCGGCATCAAAGTCCTCGATGACATCAACTTGCACGTGAAGCCAGGCGAAACCGTCGCTCTGGTGGGGCCCACCGGCGCCGGCAAGACCACCCTCACTTCCCTGGTGGCCCGCTTCTACGACGTGACGGATGGCCGCCTCCTCATCGATGGTCACGACATTCGTGACATCAAGCAGCAATCGCTCACGCGCCGTCTGGGCATCGTGCTGCAGGACCCGTTCCTCTTCTCCGGAACGGTGCGGGAGAACATCCGATACGGGCGGCTGGAGGCCTCAGACGAGGAGATTGTGGAGGCGGCCAAGACTGTAGGCGCGCACGACTTCATCAAGCGGTTGCCGGGAGGATACGATACGCCGCTCCACGAGCGGGGGCAGAACCTCTCGCTCGGCCAGCGGCAGCTCATCGCCTTCGCGCGGGCCGTGCTGGCGCAGCCCCGGATCTTGATTCTGGACGAGGCCACGGCCAACGTGGATACGCGCACGGAGGTCGTTATCCAGCGCGCCCTCAAGCGCCTGCTCAAGGGACGGACGTCGTTGGTCATCGCCCACCGTCTGTCCACGATTCGCGGGGCGGATCGCGTCGTCGTCCTGGACAGCGGTCGCATTTTGGAGAGCGGAACCCACGCCCAGTTGCTGGCCCTGGACGGCCTCTACGCGCGTCTCTACCGCATGACGTACGAGCAGGCGGCCACCAACGGCGCCCACGGCCAGACCGCCGGGATGCCGGCCGCCCCTTCGGCGGCCAGCTGAGCGCTGCCGCCTTGACGGGGCAGCCGGGGTCTTTCTTGACGACGAAAACAGGGGCCCCACTGCGGGACCCCTGTTTCTAGCTCTCGATTCGGAGCCTAGTAGCGCCGTCCGGAAGCAGGTTGCTTGCTGAAGCAGTCGCTGCAGTAAACGGGTCTGTCGCCCCGTGGCAGGAACGGGACTTCCGTGTTCTTGCCACAGCCGGCGCACACCGCCGGGTGCATCTCCCGGCGCCCGCCGCCGTAGCCGGGCGAATCGCCGCGTTCGGTGCGACGGCTCTGCCGGCAGGACGTGCATCGCTTCGGCTCGTTGGAGTAGCCCTTTTCGGCGTGGTACTGCTGGTCGTCGGCGCTGAAGGTGAAAGACTGACCGCAGTCTTGACAGGTGAGCGTCTTATCCTGGTACATCAGAATGGCCTCCTTTCTTTACATAGTTGGTAAAGGTTCGGCCACTGAGTCCAGGCACTCTCCGTGAGGAGACGTCACTGGGAGACTTAACGTTCACCACCAAACACCAGCCTAACACGCGCAGGAGAATTTGGCCAGCCCGCCACGGCAGCCGTCGAGCCTTCGCTGCCAGCCAGCGGCGCAAGAGGCGCCCGCGGTTTAGCAACCGTTTGCTTGAAAAACGGCCCGCGTCTGATAAACTAATCCACACATCAGACATCTGCCTGCGATTGCAAGCGAGCGCCAGAAGGTCGGCTAAATGCCCTGCGATAACCATCGAAGGCTGGAGATAGCGGTACAGCCCGTCGCCAAGCAGGATCCGCGCGAGCGGATCAAGAACTGGGACGAGGCGTTTCTAGGCTACACCATGGAGACGGCCATCGTAGAGGCGGAGCGCTGCATTCACTGTCCCACCGCGCCCTGCCAGGAGGCCTGCCCGACCGGCAACGACATTCCCGCCGCGTTCCTCCTGCTGGAGAAAGGCGACGCTGCCAGCGCCGACGCCAAGTTCCGGGAGACCAGCAACCTGCCCGATATGTGCGGTCGCCTCTGCCCCCAGGAATCCCTGTGCGAAGGCGCCTGCGTCGTCGGCTTCGCTATCCGGCCGGCGCCGTACGGCAAGCAGCCGCCGGTATCCATCGGCAAGCTGGAGGCGTTCATCGCGGACTACAAGCGCCGAAACGGAGGCGTGCCGCTACCTGTTTTGCCAGCGCCCACGGGACGGCGCATCGCCGTCGTCGGCTCAGGCCCGGCCGGTCTGGCCGCGGCGGAGGAGCTCAGCAAGCGCGGTCACGCCTGCATCGTCTTCGAGTCTTGGCCTGTTCCAGGGGGCATCCTTCTCTACGGCATCCCCAACTTCAAGATGCGCAAGGAGATCCTGCAGGACAAGCTGCAATACCTGGAGCGTTTGGGCGTTCAGTTCGTCTGCAACACGGTCATCGGCAGGGACGTGACCATCGACCAGCTGATCAGCGAAGGGTACGACGCCGTGTTCGTGGGCACGGGCGCCCCCGTAGGTGGACAGATGCGCATAGCGGGCGAGGAGCTGGAGAACATACATCAGGCCACGGAGTTCCTGGTGCGCGGCAACCTGGAGCCGGAGCAGCTTCCCGAAGCCATGCGCCAGCCCCTGGACTGCGTCGGCAAGAACGTCCTCGTCGTCGGTGGCGGCGACACGTCGATGGACTGCGTGCGCACCGCCGTCCGCTTGCGCGCGGCCAGCGTCACTTGCATGTACCGGCGGACGGAGGTCGAGCAGAAGGGGCGCGAGGAGGAACGCCGCCACGCCCGCGAGGAAGGCGTGGAGTTCATGTATCTGACGGTGCCGACCCGTTTCGTAGGCCACAACGGGAAGGTCAGCGCCGCCGAGTGCCAGCGTATGCGCCTGGGTGAGCCCGATGACTCCGGCCGGCGCCGTCCTGAGCCGGTTCCGGGCTCCGATTTCACTCTGCCGGCCGACGTTGTGGTGCTGGCCATCGGCTACAACCCGGATGACCTGCTGGAGAAGACGACGCCGGGGCTGCGCACGACCAGCGCCAAGACGGTGCGCGTCGACGAGGATTTCCAGACAACGAAACGAGGCGTCTTCGCCGGCGGCGATAACGTCAACGGCGCCGACCTGGTGGTCACCGCTATGGCCGACGGCCGCCGCGCCGCCGAGGCGATCCACCGCTACCTGGAGAGCCTCGCCTAGGAATAGCTCCTCTCACGCGTTCACCGCGAAGTGACAACCCCCATGATGCAAGAACCACGTCTCGAGCTGCTGTACGACATGCACGTGGACCTGGAGCCGCCGCAGGTTGTCGGGCAGACGCCGCAGGGGATGCGGCAGATATTCATCGTGCGCGGGGGCACGTTTCAGGGGCCGCGCATGAGGGGCGAGCTCCTTCCCGGCGGCGGCGACTGGGCCCTCATACGGCCGGACGGGGTTGTGCAGCTCGACGTGCGGGCGACGCTGCGCACGGACGACGGGGCGCTGGTGTACGCCCAGTATGGGGGCCTGATCTGCGCGCCGCCAGATGTGTTCCAGAGTCTTATCCAGGGCGAGGATGTTCCCCTGGACCAGTACTACTTCTACACGAACCCGATGTTCCAGACGGCCGCGCCGCAATACGACTGGCTGAACCGGACCATGGCGGTCGGACGGGGCAGAGTCATCCCGGGCGGCGTCGAATACCGCGTGTGGGCGGTAATCTAGCTCCAAGCGTTGGCTGCAATCGATAGAGGACGTGACGACTGACGCCCTCGGTCGACGTGCTACACTGGAGGTCCGCATCCATTGACCTAACGGAGGTGCTGTCATGTCCAGGAAACACGAGTTCGAGGAGACCGACTGCTTTTAAGCGGACTAGCAAACGTCGCCGTGGCTTCCCGTCGGAGACGCAGGTGAAGCGAGGTCTGCGCATGGTCCACGGCAACAAGGAACTAACTGAGAAGTTGGGTCGGAGCGATCCGTGTCCGTGCGGCTCAGGACTACGATTTCAAGCAATGCTGCATGAAGACAGGCCGCTTTCGACGGTTCGCTGCGCAACTACTACTTTCAGGGACTGACACCTAGGAGCGCAGCAGCGCTGCGCTCCTAGGCCGATCAAATGAACGCTGGGTGGTAGGCAGGTCCTCAGTACTGTCCGCCACTGGCCTGACCCGTTGCCGGCGCCGCCTACTTAGGCGCACGGGCGTCGCGGAACATGGCGCCGGCTACCTTGCGCACCAGGAAGCGCGGCGTGAACCTGGGCGCGGTAGACGCCAGCGCGTTCATCGGGCCAGGCACGGTGATCGCGCGGCCTTTGGCGGACGCCCGCAGGGCGGCGGCGACGACCTTATCCGGACTAACCCAGCCCATGCGCAGCCGCCTTTCGTCAACGCCTGCTACCTGCTGGAACTCTGTCTTCACCGGCCCCGGGCAAAGGCAGGTCACGGTGACGCCGTGTCTGCGCACCTCCTCGTGCAGCGCTTCGGAGAAGGAGAGGACGTAGGCCTTGGTGGCCGCGTAGGTCGCCATGTAGGGCACCGGCTGGAAGGCGCCCACGGAGGCAACGTTGATGATGGCGCCCCGCTTCTGCCGCGTCATCGGCGCCAGGGCCGCGTGGCTAAGCCCGGTCAGCGCCCGCACGTTGACGTCGATCTCTTCCAGCTCGCGCGCCAGTGGCAGGTCGCCGAACTCGCCCCGCGTGCCGAAGCCGGCGCAGTTCACCAGCAGGTCGATGTCTCCCTGGCCTAGCCGCTCCTCCACGGAAGAGACCGCCGCCGCCTGCGAGAGGTCTGCCTCGATCACTTCGACGGCGACGCCGTGTGCGGCCGTCAGTGCGGCCGCCAGTTGATCGAGGCGATCCCTGCGCCTGGCCACGAGCACCAGGTCGTAGCCCTGCCTGGCCAGATGCCGGGCAAACGTCTCGCCGATGCCGGCGGAGGCGCCCGTGACCAGAGCGCGGCGTTTGGTTGCGGCGCGTGTTTGCGCCTTCTTCGTGGCCTTGTCTTCGGTGATGCTCATCCCACTCTCCTATCTTGGCTCATTAGCGGCCCTCTTCCCGGCGTCCGCTTCCGGTCGTCGCGTCACTGCAGGCACGCCAGCACCTCCGCCGCGACGCGCTCGCCGGAGCGCACGGCGCCGTCCATGTAGCCGGGAAAGACGGTGGCCGTCTCCGTTCCGGCCCAGTGGATGCGGCCCACAGGCTCGCGCAGGGCGGCGCCGCAGGAGACCCAGGTGCCGGCCGGGAAGACGGCGCCGTAGCAGCCGCGGCTGTACTCTTCCGCCGGCCAGTTGCGCTCCACGTACTGCACCGGCCTGGCCGCGGCTGGGCCGAAGTAGCGGCTGAAGCAGTCCAGCGTCACCTGTCGGCGCTCTTCCTCCGAGGCGCCCGCCAAGCGGCGGCCGTCCCCTCCCTCGATGAACCCCATGAGCACGCCCGGGCTGCCGCCGCGTGGCGAGTTATCGAACACGACCTTGATCGGGCCGGCGTCGCTTACGGCGCGGCCGGAAAGGCCATCTCTGCGCCAGAAAGGTTCGTCGTAGACGGCCTGGACCTTGATGACGCTGCCCATGGGCGTCCTCTGCGTCAGCTGGTCACGAAGGGCGGGCATCGGCGGCCGGTACTCGATGCGTCCGGCCAGCGCGGGGGGCACGGTGACAACGGCCCGCTTGCCGCGAACAATGAAGCCGTCGCCTTCGACCGTGACCGCGACCGAGTCCTGACTGATCCGCCGCACTGGAGACGAGAGCAGAACTTGGTCGCCCAGCCGCTCCGCGAGGCGGATGGCGACCAGCTGGGCGCCGCCATCGAAGCGGTCCGCCTGTGCGCCGCCCTCGGTGGAGATCAGGTACATCAGGCCCTGGCCGGCCCTGGCGTAGAAGAGCATGTGTAGAAGCGATAGATCGTGCGGCTCCACGGCGTAGACCGCCTGGATCGCCAGGCGCATCGTGGCCTTGGCGCCGTCGCTCGTGAGGTTGGCGTCCATCCAGCCCTGGCACGTCTGGGCGTCCCATTCGGCCGCGCGCGGCGCCGTCCAGGGCGCCTCCGTCGGCACTTCGGTGGATAGCTGGTCCAGGGACATGACGGCGGAGACGAACTCGCCCAGCCCCTGTGCGTCGGCTGTCGGGACGAACCCTTC
Organism: Dehalococcoidia bacterium; assembly: GCA_041487235.1. GTDB lineage: Bacteria > Chloroflexota > Dehalococcoidia > SM23-28-2 > RBG-16-64-32 > JBGPMY01. Next base: position 6,128 of record JBGPMY010000028.1, on the reverse strand, counting down.
GTACGTGGTGCGCGTGCCGTTGCGGTAGTCCACGTGGGCCGCCTCGGCGCCCGGCGTGGGGAAGCTCTCGACACCCAACTCCTGGCCCAGGGCGCGGATGCGGTCCTGGCCGGGGCCCGTCCACTGGCCGCCGACGTCGACGACTTGACCATCGCCGATGGGGTGATTGAGCACGCGCCCGCCTACGCGATCGCGAGCTTCGACGACGACGACGGAGACGCCACGGGCCGCCAGCTCTCGCGCGGCGACGAGGCCGGCGAAGCCGGCGCCGACGACGATGACGCCGCAGCTAGAAGATGAACTAGGGGTCATGGCCCGCCTCCTCAGGCGGAAGATAGCACCAACAGGTGGGGCGCGTCTATCGCCGCAGTCCGCTAATCTTCGCCGAAACAACCCGGTCCTTGAACCGGGTCTCGTGCTCCACGTCTCCTGGCGGCCTCGTCCACAGGTCGGCGCCGGCCAGCCGGCCGCCGACGGTAACGATGTCATACGTTGGAGCCGTCACTCTGCCTCCCGCCAGCGGACCTCGTACACGCGCACGGGGTCCTCGAAGCCGCGCAGGACGGACTCGCCCCGGTCGGAGAAGAGGAACCCCTTACCCGCGACAAGCTGTCGCACCACGTCCGAGACCAGGATCTCGCCGCCCTGGGCCTGGGCGGCGATGCGCGCGGCCATGATGACGGCGGTGCCGAACAGGTCCCCGCGCCCGTCCGGGTCGTCCTCCGCGATCGGTTCGCCGGCGTTGAGGCCGATGCGGACGCGAATGGGCTCGCCGGGGCGTTCGCGGGCGGTTCCCGAACCGCCCCTACTCGGGGCGTCGCCGCGCTCGTGGAAGGCGCGCTGGATGGCGACGGCGCACTCCAGGGCCTTGGTGGCGGAGGCGAAGGAGGCCATGAAGCCGTCGCCCATGGTCTTGACCTCGGCGCCGCCGTGCGCCTTCAACGCCTCTCGCGTGATGCGCTCGTGCTCGCGCAGCACTTCGCGGGCCCTGGCGTCGCCCAGGCGCTGGGTAAGGGCGGTGGAGCCTTCGATGTCAGTCAACGGGTCGCCATAACTACGGCTGGAAATACGTTGAGACAATGGTGATACCGGCATAGCGTCAGTCAGTGTAGCAAGATGCGACGACGCCGTCCTGCGAGGGGCGGCGTTTTCGCCTTGGGTGTCGGCGACTGGTCGCTGCTGTGGTGGCGCCGACTGCCCTATGGCCGAATAAGTTCGTACCTGAAGGGCGTAATGTTAGGACTGCCGGGCGTAGGAGTGTAGCGCAGGTACCAGCCCTGGTTCGGGGTGGTGCCCGGCGTGCAGTCCGCGACGTCATCGCGGACAATGCCCGCACCGAACTGCGAGGTAGTGTCGGCTATAAAGTCGCCCGTTATGGGGCGGTCAAGGTTTCCGCCGTATTCGAATACCGGTATCGTAGGGTTGCCCGGAGTGTTGGAGTCCCGCAGCCACCAGCTAAGGTTTCCGCTGGCTGCCTGCCGAATGACCCCGATGGTCACCGGCTGGCTGCCGGAGGTCTTCCATTTGCCGGGCTCTGGCGTATCGCCACCGCTTCCATAGTAGACATCAAGCGGGTTGGGGTTGAAGGCATTGGTGTTGCTCAGAAGCCAGTGGCCATTTCGATAGACTCCAGGCGTCCACGAACCGTTGCCGTCCCAGTCGCCGACCACTGGGATGTCGCCGTAGCCTCCGTAGGCAAAGGCCGTGTAGCTGGGAGCCCCCGCAGTTCGAGAATTTCGCAGATACCAGGTGATGGTGCCGCCGCCCAGGCGCGCCACGCCTTGGGTATGGCTGCCGTCGCCGTCCCAGTCGCCCACAACCTTGATGTCGCTCGCCAATCCGTAGTCGAAGGGTGTGATGCTGGGCGGACCACAGTTGTTCGTAGACTTAAACTTCCAGGTAGAGTAGCCAGCGGCGGACGGGCTGACAGAGACCGGCGTCCACGGCGCCCCGCCCCAGGTGAGAGCGCCGTGCCACTGGCCGTAGATGTGGTCGCCGGTCAAATCCATAGCTGGGATCGGAGTGTTACTATTCGGGAAGTAGTAACCGACGCCCGTGTTGGGATTACTGTCGACAGAGATCCGCGGCCATCCAGTGTTTGCCAGCGCGCAGGCCTGGCTGCCGTACTGGGACATATGAACGCCGTCTCTGGGGCTTCCATAGTATTGGCCGCAAGCGTCGCTTGAATAGCCCGCCTGATGGTACGTGGCGTACACCTTACCGCCAGACTGAAGGAGCCAATTCCAAGTCTGTTCGGCGGCGTAGCCGGTAGGTACCGTCTGCGAATTCGCGATATACCGCTGGTCCCGGTCATTATCTTCGACATGGAAGCACTGGCCGTTGAAGGTTTGACCTCGCCAGTGGTTGACGAAGTACCAGCCGAACTGCTTGACGGCTAGAGCACCAGCTTGGTAGGCGCCCTGAGGCCAGTTGGGTAACCATTCGTTAGGCAAAACGTTCTTCACGTAGGTCTTGAAATCGACGTATTGTACACCGGTTCTCGTGTAACCGTTCGGGAAAGTTGTTATGACCACGCCAATGTTCTCAGGAGGTGTAATCTCGCTTGAGTAGTTGTCACAGGGCGGTGCCGCCGCGAGCGCCGCACCTTCGGGCTTCAGCGAAGACCCTGCTACAATGGTCAGGACGCTGGTGACTCCGACAAGTGCCAGGACCCTAAGTGAGGGGCAGAAACGTCCGACCATCTCTCTGAAGGCGATCATCGCAACGCCAAACTGGAGACAGCCTGCTCGAGTACCCCGTTTGGTGGTGGAGCGCTCTGGGGGTCGAAGGCGATGATACTGAAGAAGAACGCGCCTGTATGCACCTCTGCGGCGCGCCCATCGATCGTACTGGTTGCTGGGCTTCCGTCCGCTGATCGACAACCGATCAAGTTCGAGGTAATGTCTGCTTGGCAAACGCTTGGTTCCCCCATAGGACACTTGAATCTGAACAAGTCCCAGACATACGTACCCGATGCCAGGTGGCCGCTGGGCAGGATCCCGCAAAGCTGGCCTCCCTGTGAGGGTAGCTCGAAGCGAAAAGCAGGGGCTGAGGCTTCGGCTGCGATTGTAGTGACTGTCGTCAGACTGGGGCCCAATAGGATATTTTGAAGTCCCAGAGGAGCAAAGTCTTGAGGGTTCGAGTCGCCTGGATTAAGGGCCGCCCATTCTAGTGGCACCTGAACGGCATAGCGCTGCAACCCGAAGTTGCTTGGCGGGCTGACGTACCAAGTGTATCCGTCAGCAGGCGGCGGCAGATCGGCGGGGATCGTGGGTAAGATCGACGGCAGCGGCGATTCGAGTGGCACGGTGGGGGACGGCAGCTGACTTACGGCCTCCTCTTCGCCGCCGCCGGGCGAGGCAACGACGTACACACCGGCGGCGGCACCCATAAGACCTATACCAGCAACAGCGGCGACGAGCGGCTTTATCATCACGCCCCTCCGCTCATCCTGAGCCGCCCGAAGCGTTAGCGGAGGGCGAGTCGAAGGACCGCACGGCCCAGAGTCGCATTGGCTCGGCGATCCCCTTGAGTGGGTGTTCGCCCCGATCCTCGAACGACACGCCAGCTGAGGTGCGCGCGAGCCCGCGCACCGTGTCCGAGACCAGTACCTCGCCGGGCGCCGAGAGGCCCGAGATGCGCGAGGCGATGTTCACGGCGCCGCCGTATACGTTGTTCCCTTCCCGTATCACATCGCCGGCGTGGACGCCCAGGTGCAGACGCAGGTCGCACTCGTCGCCCGCCTGGCCGCAGCGCAACGCCGCCTCGATGGCCTGACGGGCGGAGGTGAAGACAGCCATCAGGCCGTCACCGACGAGCTTTCCTTCCACAGGCGTGCCGCCGTTGTCGCGAATGAACGACCGCAGCGAGGAGTCCAGCTCCCGCGCCTTCTCCCTGAACGCCGCGTCCCCTAGGCGCTCTGTGAGCCCGGTCGAGTCGACGATGTCGGCGAACAGGATGACGGCGGTGCCGGAGGGGACGTCTGGGGCCGGTTCGCGCGGCGGCTCGTCTTCGATGAGGAACTCGTCGATGGCCCGCAGCACCGCCTCCGTGTCGCCCAAGTAGGGGGCCCCGGAGTCTCCCTCCAATAGGGCGAGCCGGGCGTTGGAAATGCCTGAAACAAGCCTCCTTGCCACATCGACACCCAGTGTATTCTGGCGGCGGTGGAGCACGAGCGTCGGCGATCTGACCTGGGGGAGAAGGCCCGACACATCCCACCCGTCTATTGCGCGGAAGGCCGACTGGAGATACTCCGGTGTGACGCTCTCGCGAATTAGCTCCGCGAATCGGCGCGCCGGCTCGCCTTCCGACCACCCCAGCACGACACGGGCAAGCGTTTCCGTGTAGAACTGCCAGTCTTTGTCCAGCAGCGACCGAGAAGCCACAACTTTCGGCTGCCGCATCCACTCAGACGTGCGCACGTACGTGCACCACAGGAGCAGGTGCGATACCCGCTCCGGATGGCGCGCCGCGTAGGCGATGGCCGGTGGCCCTGAGTGCATCGGGCCGAGCAGGGCGAACTTGTCCAAGCCCAGGCGGTCCACCACTGCCTCCAGATCGAGCAGCGCTCCCTCCAGCGACATATCTAGTATGTCTGGTATGTCCCTGTCCGACAGACCCATCCCCCGTGGGTCGTGCCGCACGAGGAGCCTATTTTGGGCCAGCCGCTCGTACCAGCGGCGGCACTCGGGGATCTGCCACTCCAATTGAATGTTGCTGGCGGCCAGCTGCATGTGCACCAGCGGCGGCCCCTCTCCCAGCGTCCAGTAGGCGATGTTCACGTCGTCCGAGGTCTTGGCGTACTGGATGCGCGGCTCCATGACGCGATTATTCTACGCTATCAGGAGCCAGCGGTTATACGACGGCGATGGCCTCGATCTCCACGAGCATCTCCGGCTCGGCCAGGGCTGACACCTGCACCATCGTCGACGCCGGGCGTATCTCGCCGAACGCCTCGCCGTGGGCGCGCGCCGCCTCATCCAGACGCGAGATGTCCGTCAGGTAGATGCGGGTGCGCACCACGTCCTTGAGCGAGGCGCCGGCCTGCTGCAGCGCCTTCTCGATGTTGCGGATCGCCTGCTTGGCCTGCGCGTAGACGTCGCCGGGCCCGACCAGCTTGTCTGCCTCAGGCGGATCGCCCCAGGCCACGGTGCCGGAGACGTACACCGTATCGCCGACGCGCACGGCGCGGGAGAAGCCGATGAGCGGCTCGTAGGGGCTGCCGGACGAGATGCGCTGGCGCTGTGTCACTTCGTCTCTTGCTCCAGGTCTATGGCCACCAGGACTCCTCGCTTCACCCATTCCTCGTGCGCTCTGATAATCTTGCGGCGTGTCGGGAAGCCCCAGTGGACCATGGCGTAGTCCATGTAGTCGTAGGGCACTACCCCGTTCACATAGAGCTCGACCGCTGAGTCCCGCTCTGGCGCATCGATGACTTCGCGGGCTCTCCCGGCCCGTGTGCGCAGAACCACCTTGACTCTTACGGCCGGGTCTTTACGGACGTTGCGCAGCCAGTCCGAGCGCTCGCCCAGGACGGCGACGGCGTAGAACGTGTCGCCTTGACGGATGGCGCGGACGGGTCGGCGTCTGGGCTTGCCGCTGCGGCGGCCGGTGACAGTCAGGAGAACGAAGCCGCGCGGCATGGGTAGGAGGCGGAACTGGGGAGCGACGAAGATGTTGGAAAGACGATGGAACCAGCGGCTAAAGGCGAACGGGTTGGGCATGGGTTACTCCCACAGCTGGGTTTGCGCCCGCGCCGGCGATTCGATGCCCAGGTGGGCGTAGGCGTGGCGGGTGGCGATACGGCCCCGGGGCGTGCGCTGCAGGAACCCCACCTGCATTAGGTACGGCTCGTAGACGTCCATGATCGTGTCCGCCTCTTCGGAGATGGACGCGGCGATGGTCTCGATGCCCACGGGGCCGCCGTCGTACTTCTCGATAATCGTGCGCAGCACCTTGTGGTCCACCTCGTCCAGCCCTAGGTCGTCGATGTCCAGCCGCGCCAGCGCTTCGCGTGCGACGTCCGACGTCACGTGGCCATCCGCGCGCACCTGGGCGTAGTCGCGCACGCGGCGCAGCAGCCGGTTGGCGACGCGCGGCGTCCCGCGGGAGCGCCTGGCGATCTCGTC
>JBGPMY010000027.1:0-12333 GCA_041487235.1 Dehalococcoidia bacterium | reverse complement strand
CCGCTTCGTGCTCAGTGAGTTTTCGGGTAAACTGGTATCAACGAGGAAGGCGCTGCCGGGGCGGTTCAGGACGACGCTCGGCAAGCTTCTGGAGTTGCGCGTGGTCGGGGACTACCGTCCGCAGCAGGTCAGGGTCTCCGAGGGGCGGAGGGCGCTCCGCGAGGCCTCCGCCCTGGTTGAGGGTGTGTCCGTCTGGTTAGAGGGAGTAGATCGCAGAAGTGGCAGTTGAACACAAAGTTGCCCGGCGAGGCGAGGACTACGTCCAAGAGATCAAGGAGATCCTCCTGAGGCGGTTCCCGGATGCCGAGTTTAAGGTCTACCGGAAGAGCCGCAAAGAATTCAGGGTGCACGTGACCGCCGACTTCGAGAATTTGTTCGACGTTCTTGACCTCACTTCCAACAGGACGACCGACATTCTCGTAGATGCCGATATCTACATCGGCGTCACGCCCATTAGACGGGGCGAGCCGGACTAGCCGCGGGTCACTGCTGGAGTCTTACCGGGTGAGCGAAGAAGACATCGCCAAAGTGACGCACGAGCTGCCTTACGGGCTGTACATTATCGGCTCCAGGGAAGACGGCAAGGTGAACGGGATGATGGCGGACTGGGTGATGCAGGTGTCCTTCAACCCGCGCCTGCTGGCCGTCTCCTTTGAGAACGACTCGCACACGCTGGGCAACGTGCGGAAGCACGGGGTGTTCACGGTGAATCTGCTGTCGCAGGACGGGGAGAGCATGGAGCTGGCCAGGGCGTTCGCGCAGCCGTACAGCGGCGCCAAAGTGCGGGGTCGGACCGAGGCGGAAGCGCAGAAGTTGCACTACAAGCTGGAAGGGCTCGCTTACAGGACCACGGAGCGCGGTTGCCCCGTCCTGGAGGCGTCGATGGCCTGGTTGGAGTGCGAGGCGGAGCAGTTCCTGCCCATCGGCGACCACACGCTGGTCATCGGCAGGGTGGTGGACGGCCGGGTGGAGCGCGAGGGCGAGCCGATGACATCGACCTATACCGGCTGGGTGTACAGCGGGTAGCATGCTGGGCCGAACCGATCCCGAAGGAGGGATGACTCCATGACGGCCAGCAAGGACGACATTGTGCGGGCGATCCGCGAGTGGCAGAAGGAGACAGAAACGGTGGCGACTTCCCTGCCGGATAGCGCCTGGTCAAGCGGCGTATACGAGCAGGGGTGGAACGCGAAGCAGCTCTTCTGCCACCTTTCCGAGAGCAGCGGAGTGGCCAGCTTCCTGATAGGTATGGCGATGGCGCCAGTCAGAGCCAACGCCGGCGAACCTATGGACATCGACGTCTGGAACGCCCAACAGGTCTCCGCGCTACAGGATAAGCCTGTGCCCGAGCTACTGAATCATCTCCGCAGCAGGTCTGAGCGCGATGTCGCCGCCGTTCAGGCCGCCCCGGACGATCTCCTGTCGCGACCCATCAAGACTCCTTGGGGGGCCGAGGGCCCGCTCGCGGACGTTATCGTGCAGAGCATCCGGGAGCATGGCGGCATGCATCTGGCGGACCTGCGGACGGCAGCCCGGTAGCGGCCATGCCCGCCAGCAGGGAAGACATTCTCGCTGCCCTGAAGTCCACCTGCGAGCAGATTGAGGACGCGGCTGCAGCGCTGTTGGAGAGTCAGTGGTCATCCGGCGTGTACGAAAATGGCTGGAACGCTAGGCAGCTGCTTTGCCATTTGGCCGCAGATGCCAGCCTGGCGAGCGTCCAGATCACGGTGGCGAAGGCGCGGTCGCTGCGACCAGGCCCCTCTTTCGATCAAGACGCCTTTAACGCCGTGCAGGTGGCGGCGCGCCGAGAGATGGCTGTTTCGGAGATCATCAAGGAGCTGCGCAGTAACTTTGAGCGGTCGATAGAGGCAGTGGCGGCCGCCCCAGACGAGCTTCTCGCGCAACCGGCCAAGCTCGCGGACGGCCCCGAAGGCCCGCTGGGCGATGTGATCTTGGAGGCTGTGCGGGAGCACAACGCTATGCACCTGGCGGACCTGCGCTCCGCGACAGGTTAGCCCCAGTCGTCCTCTGCTGCTGCCACGGGCATCCCCAGCTCGTGCTTGAGGCGCCGCACCTGCCACAGGTGCTCCAGGTCGTGCTGAGCCAGCTCCCTGGCGATCTCACCCAAGCTAAGCGCCCCGCGATAGGGGTGCTGGCCGGCGCAGCGCCAGTCGGCGCCGCTCAATCCCCAGAGCAGGTGGGTGGTCTGTCGTCGCAGCGAGCGCAACTCCTCCAGGAAGAGGGTGACGTCCGCTGCCACGTAATCGCGTTCCTGGGGCAACGCGTCGATGTCCCACACGGGGAGCGGATCGCGGCTCCCGTCCAGGATCGCGCTCATTTGGCGCAACACCAGCTCCTCGGCGTCCCGCATGTGGGCGGCTATCTCCGTCAGGCACCAGTCGCCGTCCTTGGGGCGCCGACAGAGGAGATCCTCGTTGACGCCGTAGAGCTCAGACAGGAGGGAGTTGCCCGCCTCCCGCAGCGCCTTAAGCGCCCATCCCTGGGGGTCACTCTCATCCAGCAGCACGTCGATATTGTATCGCCAGCGGGCGTGATGTGGGGAAGGGAGAGACAGACCAGAGGTGGCGCCGCGGGCCAGGGAAGGGGGGCTTCTCCTTGGGGAGGGAGTGATGCCCGGCGGCGCGCACCTCTCGCTCTTCGCCGCTATGAGGCGGCTAGCACACCCAATCTATCATTAAGCGAACGAATGTTTCAAGCTGTAGGCGGCGCGTTTCGATAAAATGGTCGCGTGGTTGTCGCATCGAAGCTGCCCCTGCATGAGCTGGCGGGGCGGGTCCAGTCCTGCTTCTGCTGCAGCGATATGGACTACGTGCATGTGCTGGGCCGCGCCAACGGCCCCGTGGCGGCGCGGGTGATGTTCATAGGCGAGGCGCCGGGCCGATTGGGCGCGGTGAGGACGGGTGTGCCGTTCACGGGAGATCAGTCTGGGCTTCGCTTCCAGCGGCTGCTGGAGGCGGCGGGCCTGGCGCGCGACGATGTGTTCGTTACCAACGCGCTGCTCTGCAATCCGCTGAGGAACGGGCGCAACCGAGCGCCCAGGCGGCGAGAGCTGGGCAGCTGCGGCGGCTGGCTGCGCTCGCAGCTGGAGGTGGTGCGACCCGCTCTGGTGGTTACGCTGGGCGCCGCCGCGCTAGAGGCAACGCGCTTGATCGAGCGGCATGGGTACCAGCTCCGCCGCGATGTAGGGAGGGCGGTGCCCTGGTACGGGCGCACGCTCCTCCCGCTGTATCACCCCTCGCCGCGGACGGCGGGCAGGCGGCCGTTCGCCAAACAGATGGAGGACTTCCGGGCGTTGGGGGTGACCATCAGTGTACGGGCGAGGCTTCCTCCCAGAGGCGGACAGGTGCCTCGCCCAGCGGGGCGACCGCGCGGCGGGCTTCGGCTTGCTGGCGTGGGGCGGCTGACCCTATCATGATGTCGCGCCCATGAGTGCCCAGGCTCTCCCTTTTACACTGCTGATCCTCCTGGTGGAGCTTACGGTGGGCGGACTGTTGGTCCTCCTGGCCTCGCAGTGGCGCGGGCAGTCCGCACCCTCGTTCATCAAGTTCGGGGCGGGCACGGTGTTCGTTATGGCGGCGTTCACGTTCTGGGTGGCCGCCAAGATCTCCGTGAAGGACGAAGTGGACGGCTATCCGCTGGACCCATCGTACATGCCCGGCGCGCGCATCGCTTTGCTGCTGGTGTTCGCCATGTCCCTGCCTTATGCGCTGCTGACGCTGCGAGAGTCTCGACGGGCGAGCCTAGTGGCGGGCGCAGCGAGCTCACTTGCCGGGCTGGCGGCGCTGGCGCTCCTGGCGCAGGTGTTCGCGCTGCCGACGTGGGGGTACGCCGGGACGCTGCTGAGCCTGATCGTGGGCGGGCTGGTCGTCGGTGCGGTGTCTATGGGGATGATCCTGGGCCACTGGTACTTGGTGACGCCCAGGCTGCCGGAGCAGCCGCTGCGGGAGATGACGTTCTTCCTGCTGGTGGCGATGGCCGTCCAGGCGCTACTCATCATTCCGGCGCTGGCGTTGCCGCGCGAGACGGTCACCAACGCCGTGGACACGCCGATTCTGCAGAACCCCTTCTTCTGGATGCGCATCGGCGCCGGCCTGGCCTTCCCCATGCTGCTGACGTGGATGGCGTACGACTCCAGCGGCGCCGGGGCGATGCAGTCGGCGACGGGGCTACTGTACATCGCCATGGCCCTCGTGCTCTCCGGCGAGGTGTTGGGCAAGGGTCTTTTGTTCGTTTCCGCTGTTCCTAATTGAGAAACTCACCGGCCACGGGTTAGACTGGCTGGCGAGTCCAACTATCACGCCCGAGATATGCGACGCCAGAAGAAGGAGGCCTATCATGGGAGACAGCACACGCACCTTGAAGGTGGGAGACCCCGCTCCCGAGTTCGAGCTGAAGGGGACGGGCAAGACGGAGTTCAAGCTGAGCGCCAACCGGGGGAAGAACGTGGTGCTCAACTTCTTTCCCGCCGCCTTCTCGCCGGTCTGCTCCAATCAGATGCCACGAATACAGCAAGAGAGGTCGCTGTTCGATTCTGATACGGTGGTGATGGGTGTCAGCGTGGACAACACCTGGGCGCTGGACGCGTTCGCGCGGCAGACGGGGATCGACTTCCCGATCCTGAGCGACTTCTACCCGCACGGCGCCGTGGCCGAGAAGTACGGTGTGCTGCTGCCCAACGGCGTCTGCGAGCGCGCCGTCATCGGCATCGACAAGGATGGGATCGTGCGCTACATAGACGTGCATCCGATCCTGGAGGTGCCGGAGCTGGGCGCCTGCGCGGCGTCGCTGCGGGGGTAAACGAACCTAGCGGTGGTGACGTGGCCGCCCGCCTTCCGACCAGCGAGAAAAGCTGAGCGGGTGTGAGGAAACAGAGAGAGAGAGAGAGAGAGAGAATCGCGCCGCCCGCAGACCGTCAGCTTCCACCAGCGATGTTGACAGGCGGGAGCATAATGGAGGCGCCATGAGGGCGCCCTTGCTCCTCTTGCTCGCGATAATCGCGCTCGCCGCCACGCTCATCTCCTGTGCAGACGCGGAGGAGGTGGCGCCCAATCTGGGGCCCTCGATTACGCCGGCTTTAACCACAGCCGCGCCGACGAACCCCGGAACGTCGGCACCTTCGGTGCCTGCAGCGACCACCGTCCCGTCAGATTGGGCGACATATGTGGATCCAAATGGACTTTTCACGGCGCGATATCCCTCTACGTGGTTCGCAGAACACGGAATTTTCTCGACGTTCAAACTCGGTTCGGTTGGCCCCACATTTCCGCCCGGCGCAGTCAAGATTGACATCGGGGCCAACCCCGTTGCTGAACTTGGTTCATGCGCAACGCCAACAGCAGGATCTGCACCGACGGTCATAGACGGACAGCCGGGTTGGAGCGTCACAGCGCCCGGGACAAGGTCGGATGTGCAGCAGTCCGTTCAAGTCTTCGTTCAGCGCGGCGCATATTGCTTCGGCATCCTCGCTCTGTTTGGGAGTAGCTCGCCAGATCACGCGGTATTCGACGAGTTCCTTAGCGCATTGAAGCTCGGGGTGAAGTAGGTAGATGCGACGCGTCTTGGCACTGTCCCTCATCGGAGTGGCGATCTTCGCCATAGGACTGTTCCGGCCAAGTAACGCCAATGCGGCCCCGGCTCTTCAGCTCCCCTGGCCTAATGGTCATCAGCACCGCATCAACGGCGGCAACACCACGGCCGGCGAAGTTGTTGCGGCTGCACTCAGAGGAACCGCCCGCCTTCCGACCAGCGAGAAAAGCTCAGCGGGCGTGACGAAACATAGCGAGAGAGAGAAGGGTGCCACGCGCAGGCCGCCAACTCCCACCGGCGATGTTGACAGGTGAGAGCATAATCGGAGTGTCATGAGAGCGCCCTTGCTCTTCTTGCCCGCGATAATCGCGCTCGCCGCCACCCTCATCTCGTGCGGAGATGCGGAGGAGGTGGCGCCCGCGGCGACCGCGCCGGGCGTTCCTACCGCCGCGTCTCCCAGGAGCGCGTCTCCGGCACCGGCCTCCGCCACATCGATCCCCGCTCCTGCGCCAACTGGCTGGAAGGAGTACACGGACCCGCAGTTGCAGTTTTCCTTGCCCGCCCGAGCCGGTCTCTTGATTTCGGAGTGGTCCTACGATACGCATGAAAACAAGGGCTGCCCGCCCGTACAAGTGCGAGTCGTTACCCTCAAAACTACGGACGGCAATGGGGTCCTCGGGGTCTCGAGGGCCCCGAACCCCTGCAAACTGTCTCTGGAGGAGTGGATTCGCGAGTATCCCGGGTGGCCATGTGAGGCCGGCGCATCTCCGACGTGTGAACCTGCGGAGGTTACGGTCGCGGGCGAGCGGGGAATTCGGTTTTCCATCAACGCCTTGGGGGATCCAACCGCAACCATCTACTTCGCCCGCGGTGACGCCATGTATGGGCTGTCAGGAGGCGTCTATCGCAGCCCGGAGGCAGGTTATGGACCGACCATGACCGAAGATGAGTTCCAGGCCGTCATCCGGGCATTTCGCTTCCTCCAGCCGGGCTAGTCTATGGCAAGAGTGACGTACGTAGCGCTCGTTTAGGTGTTGGCCACGCTATTCATCAGCGTTGGCCAACGGCGCACGCCAGCGTCCGCGGGGCAGTCGCTGCTGAGGTCGCGAAGGCCTACCGCACTGTCAACGCCGCGCGCATCCCCTTCTGGTAGTGCACCTCCTTCTCGCCGTCGCTGTGGACGCCCACGATGTTGCAGATGAGGACGTATCTGCCGGGGTCCAGGCTAAGCTCGACGCTCTCTTTCTCCGTAGGCTCGATTGGGTCGGTTCTGGCCACAACGCTTAGTCTCGTGTCGGTCTCGTCGACGGAGCCGTCGGGTCTGGGCGGCAAGGCGCCGGCCGGGAGGTCAGTGCGCAGGACCAGTAGCTCGTGGTCGTGACCGCCGCCGTCGTTCCTGACGTCAAAGATGACCGCCCCGCTGGTGATGGCGCTGGGATCGGGTTCGATCGCCCACTCCTGGAGCGAGACGTTGGCCCGCTGTGCGGCGGGCTGGCCCTCGCTGCAGGCGGCGAGTGCCAGCGCGCAGGTGAGGGCGGCTAGCAGAAGGACAGCGCGCATCAGGTCAGGGGTCGCACTCGCCGCCGGCAGGCTGAAGCCTGCCCCTCCGGTTGCGGCTGGGGCTCACTGGGCGGTGAAAGCTACCCGCATCCCCTTCTGGTAGTGCACGATCTTCTGACCGTCTTGCTCGTCTACGAGGTTGCAGATGAGGATGTACTTGCCGGGATCCAGAGTAAAGGTGCCGCTGCCTTTATCGCCGGTCTCCACCTTCTGGATCTGTCCCACGACGTCCACCCCGGCGGCTTCCGCGTCCGCTGAGCCGTCATCCTTGGTCGGCAGCTTGTCCGGCGCGAAGTCAGTGCGGATGATGACCAACTCGTGCTGGTGGTCGGGGCCCTTGTTATCGATGTCGAAGGTGACGTCGCCGTTCGCGACGGAGGTAACGTTCGGCGTAACGGCCCATTCGCCGAGGTCGAGTTTTACCTTGCCTCCGCCACCTTTGTCGCCGCTGCAGGCGGCGAACAGGACAGATACGGCGATGAGGGGCACGAGCAGTGGCATGCGCACGGGAGTCGGCTCCTTTCGAGGTGCGTGGGCCGTACGGGCGGGATTATAGCAGGGCGGTGTTATCAGCGAAAGCGAGGCGGCCGTCAGTTGGCAGCCGGGCGGCCGTTTGGTCCCGCAGCGTCTAGCTGTAATTGCCGGTCTGGCGCGCGATCTGGTTCAGCCGCTCGATGCGCTTGTCGATGGGCGGGTGAGTGCTGAATAGGGCGGCGAAATCGACCTTGCCCAGGGGGTTGACGATGAACAGGTGGGAGACCGCCGGATTCACCTGCATGGGCTGCACGCGAGAGTAGTCCTCCAGCTTCTGGAGAGCGCTGGCCAGGGAGAGCGGCGCGTGGGTGATTTGCGCGCCCGTCTCGTCGGCGCCGTACTCGCGCTGGCGGGAGATGGCCATGCGGATGAGGGTAGCGGCGATAGGGGCGAAGATGATGGTGGCCAGCAAGGCGAAGATGCCGATGAGCCCTCCGCCGTTGCGGTCGCCGCGGCCGCCGAAGCCGCCGAAGATCAACGCCCAACGGCCCATCATGGCGATGAACATGATGGCGGTGGCCACGGTGGCGACGATGGCGTTGACCAGGATGTCTTTGTTACGGATGTGCCCAAGCTCGTGGCCGAAGACCGCCGTCAGCTCGCGGTCGTCCAGGATGCGCATGATGCCCGTCGTCGCGGCTACGGCGGCGTGCTTGGCGTTGCGGCCGGTGGCGAAGGCGTTGGGGGAGTCGTTCTGGATGATGTAGACGCGCGGCTTGGCCATCCTGGCCATGGCGGCCACTTCCTCCACTACGGCGTGCAGCCGCGGCTCCTGGTCCGGCGTGACTTCCTTGGCGCCGGTCATGGCCAGGGCCAGCTTGTCTGAGAACCAGTAAGAGCCGATGTTCATGACGCCGGCGAAGATGAGGGCGAAGATGAGCCCCGCCTGGCCGCCGAACACGTACCCCAGCGCCAGGAATACGCCTGAGAGCAGGGTCAGCAAGAATACCGTTTTCAGGTTGTTCATTTCCCCTGTTTCACCTCGAAGCGCGACACTAACGCGCTTCACTACAAGTATAGCGTGAATTCCTTCGCGTCATGAGCGTGAGGCTATAAGCTCCCGGTTCCTGTCTCTTCCGGCCGCCTGTGAGGTGCGCTCGGCGCCGGGCCCCAGAGCAGGTCCTGGATGAAGCGCAGACTGCCAGCGATGCGAGGCCCGTACCAGCATAGGTGCTTGCCTTCCAGTAGATAGATACGTCCATCGCGGACCGCCGGGATGGGTGTGTACTGCGTGAACTCTGGCAGGTGCTTGGGGCCGAATGGATACGGCTCGTCCGGGAGGAGGATGACCTCCGGGCTGCGCCGCGCGACCTCGTCCAGCTCGGACTTGGGGTAGCGTTCGTGGCGGTCGCCGAAGATATTGGCGGCGCCGCAGACGGCCATAACGTCGTGCATGTAAGTGTTGGGGCCAACGGTCATCCAGGGCCTGCGCCAGATTGGGCAGAAGGTGCGCAGAGGCCGGCGGACCGCGCTGGCGGCAACAGCGTCCGCCAGGGCCGCCTGGGACTCCTCCAGGATCGGTTGCGCTACGTCCACAGAGCCGGTTATCTCCGCCAGCTGGCGCATCATCTGGATGGCGCCGGCCACGGTGCGGGGAAAGGTGACGAAGACCTTCTGCCCGGCGGCCAGCAGTTGCCGGATGTCCTCCTGGCGGTTCTCCTCCGCGTTGGCGATGACGAGGTCCGGCTCTAGCTCCAGCACCCGTTTGACATCCAGTGTCTTCGTTCCGCCGACCTTCGCTTTGGCCACCACCTGGGCTGCAGGCTCTACGCAGAACTTGGTGACGCCCACGATGGCGTCGCCGAGGCCGAACAAGAAGAGCGCCTCCGTGAGGCTCGGCACCAGCGAAATGATACGAGCCGGCGGCGTCTGGATATCGATTGTGCGGTTCAGGGCGTCAGTGTATGTCGACATAGTTCAGGGCGGAGGTCTTCGGTCCCGTTCACTAGCTATAGTATCGCATTTGATGGGTGGGCGTGGCGAGGGGTGGCAGCCTAGCGCAGCGCGACCCGGGCGGTGTGCTTCCCGCCATCCCGATAGTAATCGACATTGACGGTCTCACCGGCGCGGTGCTCCGTCAGGGATCGGAAGAGGTCGCCGGACGACTTGATGTCGATCTCGGCCACCTTGACGATGAGGTCGCACTGGGCAAGGCCCGCCTTCTTAGATTACCACGTCCGGTGGTGCGCGTTGGTTCGGTTCTGTAAAATATGTGGGCTACTCACCGAAAGCCGGCACGAATCTGCGCCAACATGCAAGACGTATCCCCTGAGGAGACCCGGTATAACGGGCTCGATGACGAACGGCTGATGCAGCGGCTCTTTTATCGAGACCTAGAGGCTTTTCGAGCTCTATACAACCGGTATAGCAGCCTAGTCTACTCCACCTCTCTGCGGGTGGTCCGGGACGCGCAGCTAGCGGAGGATATGGTACAGGAGATCTTCTTGCGCATCTGGCGCAAGCCGGAGAGTTATTTGCCGCAAAAGGGACGTTTCGTTACGTGGCTGACTTCCGTCACGCGCAACCGCGCGGTGGACGAGATCCGATCACGCAACCGGCGCTTTCGGCACGAGACGGCCTCACCGGAGGAGCAGGAACGGGAGTTGCCCGGCCCTGAGCGGGATGACCCGGCCCTGACGGCGGAGCTGTCAGACCAGCGCCGGCTTGTCTTGGCGGCGCTGTCGGGGCTGCCCCCGGAGCAGCGCCAGATCATTCAGCTGGCGTATTTCGGCGGCCTGACGCAGGCGGAGATCGCACAGCGGCTGTCGCAGCCTCTGGGGACCGTGAAGACGCGCATCCGTCTGGGAATGCAGAAGCTGCGGGCCGCGCTGACGCCGGAGCTGGAGTGGGAACAGCGCTGATGGAATGCCAGGAAGTGTTGGAGTTGCTGGACGCTTACGCCCTGGGCGCCGCCGATAAGGCGGAGGCGGACGGGTTGGAGCGGCACGTGGCGGACTGTATCCGCTGCTGGGACGAGCTGAACAAGGCCCAGCGCGCGGCGGCTCTGGTAGCTCTCTCCATGCCCTTGAGCGAGGCGCCGGAGCGGCTGGGTCGCAAGGTCATGGCGGAGGCGCAGCGGGAGAAGGCCCCGGCCCGTGTCGGAGGCGGCGTATTGGGATTGAGGCGGCTTCTCAGGCTGCGATGGCCAGCAGCGGCCGGCGCGCTCGGGCTCGCCGGACTGGCGGCTCTCGCTTTTGCGGCGTTCCTGCAGGTGGAGATGAACGACCTGCGGGACGAGAAAGGTGACCTGGCAAGACAGGTCGAGGCCGCCGGTCATCAGCTGAACGACCAACAGCAGATACTGGCTGTTATCTCCGCCAGCGACACCAAGCAGGCGCCCATGATTGCCGTATCTTCGGAGTCCAGCGCTTGGGGCGTTTACAACTGGAGCCCGGGCAGCGGCAAGGGGTTCATCGTCTGCCACGACCTGCCGCCTCTGGAACAAGGGGAGGTCTACCAGGCTTGGATCAGCACGGAAGAGCGGCCCCTTTCCGCCGGCACCTTCGTCGCGTCCAACGGGAGCTGTCAGTACCCCATGGACCTGAGTTCGGTGCGCAAACGGCCGAAGGGGATCGGCGTCAGCCGGGAACCGGAAGGCGGCAGCGCCAGCCCCACGGAGAAGTGGGTGCTGTTCGCATCCTTCGAGAACAACTAGCCGCCGAAAAAGGCGCGCGCATCCACAGAACCGGACCCCTTGACAGATCTCGGGAGAAACGTGATACTTAGTCTCACTGAGACGAGGTATCATGTCAGACCTGGAAGCCCTCAGCCTTAAACTGGAAGCCCGCGGCTATCGTGTGACGCCGCCCCGCAGGGCCGTCATCGCCGCGGTGTTGCAGCAGAGCAACCACTTTACGGTGGAAGAGCTGCTGCAGCGCTGCCGGGGAGCCGGCAGGGCGACCGTCTTCCGGACGGTGCGCCTTCTCTCAGAGATGGGCGTTATCTGCCGCGTTCTTATGGAAGACGGCAGCCTGCACTACCGCGTCTCGCAGCGGGGACATCACCACCATCTGGTGTGCACGGCCTGCGGTCACGTGCAGGACCTGGACGATTGCTCCGTGGCCGGCGTGGTGCGCGAGCTGTCCCGCGCGTCCGGCTACGAGATTGAGGGCCACTGGCTGGAGTTCTACGGGCGTTGCCAGTCCTGTCGCAGCCCTGTGGCGGTCGGCGGTGGACGCTGAAGATCGCGCAGATGAGCCGGTCGTTTCTATGGCTGCTGAGACATCGAGCGCTCGTCGGCCTGCTGGCGGCGCTGGCGGTCGTCAGCGCTTGCGCCGGAAGCTCGGCTGATCGGAAGGGCAGCGTGAAGGTGGTGGCCACGACCGTCCAGATCGCCGCTCTTACCCGGCAGGTGGCCGGCAGCCGAGTAGAGCTTCGCGAGATCATCCCCGCTGGGGCCGACCCGCACGAGTTCGAGCCGACGGCAGGCGACCTGGCCGCCATCAGCGAGGCGGACCTGATTCTGCGCCACGGCATCGGTCTGGACGCGTTCCTGGACAGAGCCATCGAAGTTGACAGCGGCCGCGTCGTGACGGTCACCGACGGTCTCCCCCTGCAGCGTCCCGCCCTCCAGACGGAAGGCACGCAGAGCACGGCCGCAGGCGCGCAAGACGAGAGCGAGTTTGATCCCCACGTCTGGCACGACCCGCAGCTGGACAAGATGATGGTCGATAACATCCGCGACGCCCTGAT
>JBGPMY010000026.1:0-12585 GCA_041487235.1 Dehalococcoidia bacterium | reverse complement strand
TTATCGGCTTACCTAGGCAAGCCAGCAATACGGGAGCTTCGATGGCTCCCGTATTGCTAGTAGTTTAGGTTGCCTGCTCAATCTATTTGCTGCGGCCCCAGTACTCGGCGTACGTGTCGCCCGGCAATTCTGTATCCTGACCACTGGCGTTTTCACGCATGCCGACCACGTATGGCTTTATAAGCCAGTTGAACGCGCCGTGGTAATAGACCGCGTATCCGCAGATCCTGGTGGAGACAAGTTCGTTGATCGTCTTGTACTGGCTGAGCCTCTCCGTCTCATTGGCGTTGAACGCCGCCGCCTTCATGAGTTTATCGACCTCGGGGTCGCTGCATTGCGAGGTATTGTTGACCCCGCCCGTGTTGAAGAGGCCGCCGGCCAGCCCCACCCAGTCCTCCGGGTCGGGATAGTCCTGGCTCCAGCCGCTCCGGGGCGCCAGTTCGTAGTCATAGCTGTTCAGGCGCGTGGAACGGGTGGGGGAGTCGACACTCTGGATCTCCGTCTCGATACCGAGGATCGTCTTCCAGCTGTTTTGCAGGAACTCGGCCTGGGCCTTGGCCTCCGGCGTGTCACGAACGAGGACGCTCAGCTTGGGGAAGTCCTTTCCGTACGTGGCGCGCGCCTTGGCCAGGTTGGCCTTCGCCTTGTCCACGTTGAAGCCGACCTGGTCTTTGAAGGCGTCCGGAGGCGGGCCGCCGACCACCGCCGGGAGCCAGGTGGTGCTGGGCACGTAGGCGCCGCTGGACGCCACATCGTTTAGCTTGTCGCGGTCGATCGCCTGCGACAGGGCCAGCCGGAACTCCAGAATGTCCAGCGGTGGCTTCTTCAGGTTGAACTCCACGCCCCTGGTTTCGGGAACAGCGTTTCTGAAGTACTGATCACCGAATTCCGCTTTGATGCTGGCCAGGTTGCCGAGGTCAGCGAATACCTGGTCCAGCTCCCCGGTGCGGTAGGCGTTGTCGGCTACGTCGTTCTTGTCGATGTACTTGATTACCAGCTTGTCCAGCGTTGGCTTGATTCCGTTGGGCGCCGCCCAGTTTGGGTTTGGCACCAAGGTGATACTGTCTTGAGGCGTGTAATCCTGCACCATGTAAGGGCCGTTGTAGGCAAGCTTAGGGCTCGGCGGAACCGGCCACTTCTCGCCTGGGTCCGGAAGCAGGTGGGACGGCACCGGGAAGTATGTCCACAGGGACAGGAGGACCGTGAAGGTCGGCTGAGCGCTTACGAGCTTGAACTCGATCTTGTCGCCGGTCACCGTTACCCCCACCGCGCTCTTCAGCCGATCGAGCTCCGCCGGCGTCGGGGTCTTGGGCGCATCCGCTGTACCCTTGGCGAGATAGTAATCGTCACAGCCGACGATATTGCTATCGAATGACTCATACAGGCCGGCGTTATCCGGGTTACAGGTGCGTAGAACGGCCAGCTGGAAGTCCTTGGCGGTTAGCGCCTGTCCGTCCGACCATTTGAGGCCCGACTTGACGGTGACAGTGTAGGTCTTGCCGTCCGCCGAGATTTGGGGCTTACCGTCGGCCATCGACGGCTGTGGCACGTTGTCCTTGTCCAGAGTGTAGAGCCCGCGCCAGAGCATGCGCTGCAGGGAGATGTCCTGGCCGAAGTTGGAGTAGTGCGGGTCAGAGGACTGGAACTCAAGGTTCTGGACGGTCAGCGTGCCGCCCTTGATGCGCTGATCAGCGGCGCCCGTGGGCGAACCGCCGCCAGGCGCCGCGCTGCCGGTCGGTTTATCCTCGCCACCACCGCAGGAGGCGGCGAAGGCGGCGAGGACCCCCAACGCCACGAGCGTGAGCAGTAGATACCGCCAATGCTTGAGCAAGCTCATCTGCCTGTCTCCTTTCGCGCTTAGGCCCCGTCTTCCATCTATGACGGCCACAATATATGCCTATTGATTCGTCAATTCAAGATGCGTCGTTCCGCTCTGACCGTGACATGGAAGGGTGGGGCTTCGATTAGGATGATGCTTGGGATGGCGTTCTGTTTCTTGTTGGCCGCACTTCTCGGGCAAGATTGCTCCCAATCTACCTCGGCGCCGTGCCTTGCTCCGATGCCCGTCTTAGCCTGGGCATAAACAGGTCCGCGAGGGTGGCCACCAGCCCGGCGATGATAACCACATCGCCGACACTGAAGGCGCGAAAGACTGACGATACGTCGGCCCAGACCAGTCTGTCCGTAAGGAACCAGAGGTGGACGTCCTCCCGCGCCAGCAGGACGTCTTTCGATCCCGTTAGCCAATCGCCGGGAAACACGCCCTCGGGCAGGGTACCGGTGCGCAGTATGGTCTCCGGCGTTATCGGCATGAGCCCGCCGTGGACGACGATGGGCAGGAGGTTCAGGCAGAGGCCCAGGCCGATGACCAGGAGTCCCGGCCGGCGGATGTTAGACGCTACGAAGACGAGGAGCAGGGCGTAAGAGGCGACGATAAGGATGCGGCGGGGGAGGTCATCACCCAGAGGGGCTTTGATGGCCAGGAGTTGCAGCGCCAAAGCAACAGGCGCCACTATCCCGAGGTGGATCATCACCTTCGGAAAGTAGAGGCGCCGTTTGGCGCTCACCAAAATCCGGTGACTAGAACCGTCTGTTTGGCTTATAAGCGACCGATGTTGCGTGGCGGGTGACTGGCTTAGCTGACGTACGGGGCAACGGCAGCGATAACTGCGGCGCCGACGATCAGCAAAGAGAGTATTCGAGCCTTCACGTCAACCCCCCCTTTCATGATTGATTACCCAATACTGGGTAAGGACATTAATATCTCAATCTGATAGGGATGTCAAGGGGTTTTCTTAGATATCTCGAAAACTCGTGCAGTTTGCGGCGGTTGGCGGCTATTGTCGTCAAGCAAAAGCCGGGGGCGATGGAAAATCGCCACCGGCCGCCCATCGTTTCAGTTCTATGCGATCAAGTGCACCAGGTGGCAACCAGCGGAGCCCCCGCCGGCCGCGTGGACGGGACATACTTCATGACATGGAGGTCCGCGCCGGCGCAACCCCCGGCGAACACGGTGTGGCTGAGAACGATGCCCGGGGCGCTGTCCAGGGAGGGCTGCGAACAGCCGTCTCCCTGGACAGCACAGGCAGTGATGGCCGGGGTTGAGGTCTCAGCTTGGGTGGAGCGCAGCAGAGAGTTCTGGCCGGCGATGATGGCCAGAAGGAGAGCTGCGGAGGCCACGAAGACGCCTAGGCGCATCGTCCCTCTAGAACAGCGGGCTCTGCGCTGCCACGATGGCCAGGCTCAGCGCCAGCATAGTGACGATCCAGTTCAGTCTCGTCGCTTTCAGGTTTAGTTTCGTCATGGGTCACCTCTCTGCGCACAGTGTCTCAGAGGCCTCTCGCCAAAATCTCGCCGGAAACTCGCCGCGCCGCTTCCAGCCTGAGTTCCGTGGTCTGTCTCGAGCGTTAGAACAGCGGGCTGCCTCCGGCGATAGCGGCCAGAGTCAGCGCCAGCATAGTGACGATCCAGTTCAGTCTCGCCGCTTTCGGGTTTAGTTTCGTCATGGGTCACCTCTCTGCGCCCAGTGTCTCAGAGGCCTCTCGCCGAATTCTCGCCGGAAAGTGCGGCGGGGGCGTCGCCAAAGAGAAGGGCGGCCCGCGATTGGCGGGCCGCCCTTCGGCCTAGCTCCCTGCCCTGCTTTCTAAGTTGTCAGCTTTCCCTCGCCGATCTCCCGGCACAGCTCGTCGAACTCCGGCACGTCGTCGCTGCTCACATTGTCGGAGAGTATCTGCACGTAGCGGTTGTAGGAGTACTTGGCGGCCTCCAGCTGTCCGGAGCGGATGTAGTTGCTCATCAGGCGGTACCAGGCTGCCTCGTTGAACTCGTCAAGCTCAAGAATGCGCTGGCACAGATCCGCGCTGCGCTTGTACTCCTGCGCCTGGCTGTACGCGGCGGCCAGGGCCGCCAGCAGGCTCGTGTACTGCTCTTCCAGTTGCCAGCGCAGAGTCTCCGCCCACTCCGAGTAGAAGTCCGGGGCGAACTGTCCCTGGTAAAGGGCCAACGCCTTTTCCATCAGGATCGTTGCGTCAGGGCTGCCTTTGGGCTGGGCGTCGGCCTCCTTCAGCGCCTGCTGGAACTCCTCGACGTCGAAGACGAAGCGGGCTTGTGGGTCCAGAATATACCGTCCAGAGTCTTTGGCTATGCAGTCTGGATAGACGGCCTTGCGCAGCCTGTACATGTTGGAGTGGAAGGCGCTGGTGGTCTTGTCTTCCGCCAGGTCCGGCCAGAGGGCGGTTACGATCTCCTCTTTGCGCAGCGGGCGGCGGTTGCAGAGGAAGAAGAAGAACATCTCTTTGCTCTTTTCGCTCCGCCACTCCAGGTCGCTGATCTCGCGGCCACCAACGACAGCGCGGGGCTGGCCCAAGCCGTAGGCGTACACTATCGTGGCGCCTGAATCCATGCTCGCTTCGTCGTTGGCCTGCTGGGATGATGCTGGAGCGGAGCTCTTTAGCGTCTTCAGCATGTGACCGAAGTAGCCATCGGATAGCTTGTTGGCGGCGGCGTACTGCACCAGCAGCGGGTTGCGCTTGGCTTCTACCAGCAGGAAGTGGTCGTAACCCAGATCGGAGACCAGCCTGGCCGCCAGGTCCAAGAATTCCAGGGCCAGCCGCTTACGCTTGAGCGCGAAGTAGGCCCCCGCCAGGTGGAAGTAAGCGGTGCAAAGCTCCCGCTTGGCCTCCGCCTCTTTTAGTAGCGGCACAGCACTCTCCAGTTGCTGTATAGCCTCCTTCAACTCGCCGTGGTACCGCTTCATGAGACCGGCCGTCACCATGCACAGGCCCAGCTCCAGGGAGCCGCCTCGCTTCTCCGCCTCCACCATGGCGCGGCTGGCCCAGGACTCACCGCTGCCGATCTCCCCCATCAGCCGGTAAGTGTTGGCGATGGAGTCCGTTGTGTAGATGGTGATGAACGCATCGTCCAGGCTCCAGGCCTGATCCAGGCAGGCGTTGTATAGCTCCAGCGCGGTGACATATTCGCCGGTGTCCCGCTTGACATCGCCGAGCGTTGCCAGCAGGTAGACCTCCAGCCGCTGACTGCTGATCAGCCGGGCCTTTTCCAGCCCCAGGCGGACGACGTTCTCTGAGTTCTGGTAGTCTCCCTGAAGGTAGTAGGTCACGCCCAGGTTGATCAGGGTCTCCACCAGTCGGTGGTTGTTGCCCAGCTTCATCCAGCGCTGGCGGGCTCGCTCCAGGTAGCCGGCGCTCTCGGCCAGCGAGCCGGCCAGGCCCAGTGTTACGCCTAGCTGATCGCTGGTGTGAGCGATGTTGTACGTGTCCCCTTGAGCCTCGTATATCTCCAGGACGCTCTTTAGCTCCTGGACGGCTTGGCTCAGTTCACCTCCGCGGCTGAGGGTAATTCCCAGTTCCTTGCGCGCCTCAGCTAGCGCCGAAGTCGGTCCGTCGTGCTGGAGGAGAAGCGAGCGGGCCTTGCTAAGGGCTTCCTTTGAATCGCGATACTCACCCCTTAGCCGCAGCGCTATCCCCTTGATGACCAGCGCTTCCGCCAGCGCTACCCAATCTTGCTTAGCCTCGAAGGAGACGATGGCCTGGGCCAGCAGCGCCAGCGCCCGGTCCACCTGGTTCAGGTGGTGCAGGATGCGGGCCTTCCAGAGTATTAGCTTGGGCTGCGCCGCCAGCTCCTCCGACGGCACGGCGTCCAACCAGTCCGCCAGGGTGTCCCACTTGCCTTCCTCAAACAGGCGCCAGCCCACCCGCTCCGTGATCTGGACGATCCGCTCCCAGTCGCCAGCCTGAATGCAGTGATAGACCGCCTCTTCCCATTCCTCAGCCTGCTCTCGCAGCGCCGCCGCTTTAAGGTTCAGCTCCTTGAATCGCGGCTGGTCCCGAGAGCGCAAGAGGCTCACCAGGAAGGCGCGGAAGAGACGCTGGTACCGGTGCCGGGACTTGTCATCCTTGTCCCGGAGAACGAAGAGGTTGTGCCGCTCCAGGAAGTTCAGCTTGTCTTCTGTATCTGTGATGCCAAGCAGCTCGTTCACCAGCTCTTCTTCGATCGTGCGCAGAACGGCGCTGCCCGCTAGGAACTCCTTAACGTCCGGCGGTAGCGGGTCGAACTGCTCCCGGGCGATGTACTGGAACAGCGTATCAGACCCCCTCAGTTGCTCCAGCGATATGGATGTGCGGCTTAGCTGCACCTTATCCGCCATCAACACCAGCGCCGCCGCCCAACCTTCCGTGACGTCGGCCAGGTGCTGCGCGTCGTCGAGCGATATCTCCTTCCCCAGCACATCCCGAAATAGCTGGACGACCTCCTCGCAGTTGAAGGCGAAGTCATCCATCGTGATCGACTCCACCTCTTGTCTCGCTGACATCAGCGGCAGCACGCTGAGCTGCGGCTGTGTGCGTCCGGAAAGGATCGCGTGGCAGTTTTGCGGCAAGCGGTACAGCCAGCCGTCGATCGCCTGTCGCAGTTCCGGCGCGGCATCGTCCAGATGATGGAAGTCGTCCAGGATCACCACGAATTGCTGGCTTGTCGCCTGGGTGGCCATCGCCATCAGGTCCACCGCGTTCTCTGCTGAGATAGGGTCGCCGTCCCGCAGCGCCTGGGCTAGCTCCCGCCCAAAGTCGGGGAACTGTTGCTGGCCGGTCGCCAGAAAGTAGCGGAGAAACGTCTGTAGATCGCGATCGCGCTCGTCCAGAGCGTACCAGCAGACGCGGTCGCTCCAGGACTGCGCGAAGTCCAGAAGCAGAGTGGTCTTGCCATATCCCGCCGGTGCGCTGATGAGGGTAACGCGATGTCTGACGGCTTCCGACAAAGAGTGTATGAGGCGTTCGCGGTGGACGATGGCGGGGCGGCGGGCAGGCAGAGTCACCTTGGAGGGATACGGCACCTCCAAGGGCACAGGAGCCCCTCTACGGGTCTCGGTAGATTCCGCCATCTCACCCCGGTGACGCGGCTGACTGCCTCTGCCCCGCGTCGCAATCTAAGACGAACGCGCCTGTCTGTCGTTACATGTGCGGAAACCGTTTTTCGCTCGGCCCGCGCGGTTGACTGAACGATCGCGCCGATGCGACACTGCCGGACGGCGCGTCACATAAGGCGCGCGCCGGTTCAGCGACCGCCGCCGTGTGCGGCAGGGGATACCGCGTGACGCTTCGCAGATTGATTCTCGCCGGCGCGATCTTCGCCGCCGTGGCCGGACTGACCGGTGGCCTCTTGACTGGCGTCGTCCGCGGGCGGGCCGACCCTGCCATCGATTCTGAGGAGCAGGCGTTCCTGGGACTGATCAACGCCTATCGCGCGCAGAGCGGGAGTGGCCCGCTGACCCTGCAGAGCCAGCTGACCGCCGCCGCCGACTGGATGAGCGGCGATATGGCGGTAAAGAACTACTTCAGCCACACTGATTCCCTGGGGCGCAGCCCGAGCCAGAGGGCCGCCGCCTTCGGCTATGCCGGCGCAGCGGGTGAGAATCTGGCCCGCGGCTTCAGCTCCGCGCAGTTCGTCTTCAACGCCTGGAAGGGGTCTTCCGGTCACAACGCGAATATGCTGTACTCGGCCTACAACGTCATCGGCATCGGACGCGCCTACAGCAGCTTCGGGTGGTACTGGACCACCGACTTCGGGAGGGTGGCCGGCCCCGCTCCCGCCACGGTGACGCCGAGCCCCGCGCCTTCGCCGGCGCCTACACTCACGCCTTCGCCAACTGTAACGCCTTCGCCCGCCGAGACACCGTCGCCCACACCGTCGCCGACGGCGGCGCCGCTGGGCAAGTTCGGCGATATAGACTGCGACGGCTCCGTCGGCTCCGTCGACGCCCTACATGTGCTTCGTCGGGTGGCGCAGCTCGATTCGGACGCTGACTCGGTGTGCTCGCTTCCGGCGGATGTCAACTGCGACGGCGGCTTGGACTCCGTGGACGCGCTCGATATCCTGCTCTTCGTCGCCAGTCTGCCGCAGGTCCCTGCTCAGGCGGACTGCCCTCCGATAGGATCTCTCGTCTAGCCCCTGCCCTCTTTCTCCAGCCGGCTCTGGCGCTGGGCCATCAGGCGGCTGTAGAGCAGAAGGTCGGCGTCGCTGTAAACGGCGTCGCCCATTTCGCTGCCGCGCTTGAGCGCCTTCATCGTCGCCTTCGTGAGGGAAACGGGCAGCGCCGGCTTATCGATGATCCGCGCCGCCAGATCGCGGGCCGTCCGCTCCTCCTCGCCGTCGGTGGCCAGGTGTGTCACCAGCCCGCAGTCGAACGCCTGCTTGGCGCTGAAACGATCGCAGGTGATGGTCAGCTCCAGTGCGCGGGCATGGCCTATCTCGCGGGCCAGGCGGGGCAGCGCGTTCCAGCTCAGGGGCAGGCCCAGCTCCACCTCCGGAATGGAGAACCACGCCGATTCCGCGGCCACGCGCAGATCGCAGCAGACCGCCAGCACCACCGCCCCGCCCACAGCGAAGCCGTTGATGCAGGCGATTGTGATCTGGTCCAGGTTCTCGATCGCCGCTGAGGTGCGGCTGCCGATGGCCGACGCGTGCCTCACCTCCAGCTCGTTGCTGGAGCCGGGCTCGCCCCACTCACTGGTGTCGGCCCCGGAGGAGAACACGCCGCCGGCCCCAGTTAGGATCACGACCCGCGTCTCGAAGTCGTCCGCCAGCTCGCGGCAGACGTGCTGCATCTCCAGGTGCATCTGCCGATTGATAGCGTTGCGCTTTTGCGGCCGGTTCATGCGCACCGTCATCAGGGGCCCGTCGCGCTCCACTTTCAGCGTCTCGTATTCCATCGCTCTCTCTCCGTGATGGGCCAAGTCTATTCGGCTGGCCGCGATCTGTCGACAGGCTGAAGCCTGTCTCACGGGTCTTCTACACCGCGAATGGCAGGTGCGCCCGCAGCAGATTCCAGGCCGCGCCCGGGCGACGGAGCGTCACCCAGCCCAGCAGGGCCAGGGCAGGCGCGGACCGGGCCAGCCGCAACAGCACCCGCGAGGGATAGTCGATGTCGCCGTGGCGTGCGGCCAGCGCCTGCAGCCCGCTGCCGCGCAGCGCCCGTACGATGCGCTCCACCTCGGCGTCGCCCAGGGCCAGGCCGAAGTGGCGGATGCGCAGGCTGCGCAGCAGCTCCCGCCCGATCTCCCGCTTCCAGCCCTTCTCATAGAGGGAGAGGCGCTGGGCGCTCGTGTCGTCCGCCTGAAAGGCGGCGATCGCGGTCGACGCGGCGTGCCTGGCGGCCACGAGGCTGGTGTAGATGCCGCCGCCGGAGAACGGCTTCACCTGGCCGGCGGCGTCGCCTACCAGGAGGGCGTTATCGGCGAACGAGCGGGGCGGGAACTCCAGCGGTATCGTGCCGCCGTAGAAGCGGCAAGGCTCCATGCCGTCGAACAGGCGCGGGAACGCCTCCGTGAGCCTGCGGTAGCAGGCGATGGGCCTCTCGCCGGGCGCGCAGCCGATGCCGACGCGGACGCCGCCGTCGCCGGTGGGGATGATCCAGCCGAACCAGCCGGGCGCCAGCGCGCGCCCCACGAAGACGTGGACGAAGTCGTCGCGCGGGACCCTCAGCCGCCCCTCGATTCCCAGGCAATACACCTTCTCCTGCGGCCCGGCCAGCCCCAGGCTGCGCGCCACGCGGGAGTGCGCTCCGTCTGCGCCGACGACGAGACGGGCCGTAAAGCTGCTCTGGCGGCCGTCCGTCTGAGTGAACAGGCGGACGTGACCGTTGTCGCGCTCCACGTTGACAAAACGCGCGCGCACCAGCTCAGCGCCCGCCCGCTGCGCTTGCTCGCACAGCGTCTCGTCCCAGCGCACCCGGTCGATGGCGACCGCCCGCACGTCGGCGCCGCCCAGGGCGACCTGGGAGCCGGCTGAGGTATGGACGAAGGCGCCGGTGATGCGATGGATGATCGCCTCTTCGCCGATCTCCGCCTCTTTCAGCGTCCGCAGGCTGATGAGTCCGGAGCAGTGGGAGGGCACGCCGATCCGGCGGTGCTCTTCCAGGAGCCTGACCCGCAGCCCGCGGGCGGCGATATCCCTGGCCGTCCGCGATCCGGCCGGCCCTGCGCCCACAACGGCGACGTCACAGTCCAGCGCTGGCATGCTGAGGGACATTATAGAGGGCGACGGTCCCTTGTGCGACGACCGTTGGGCTCCGCGCTTAATCGTTGAGTGCTGTGTCTATATACCATTGACAGCAGCGTATATGCGGTGATAAGCTCGACCTGAGAGAATATACTCTTAGGAGGAAGTATATGCGCCTTAACCTTTCTTTCGATCTCAACGACCCCGAGGTACAGCAGGCGCTTGGATTCACCGAGCGCCGGCGCTACGTCATCCGCAACCTGGTTCCCCAGGGTTACGAGGCCTACTTCCAAGAGCAGGCCCGCTACATCAGCGCGCACACCTCGACTGCAATTGAGGGTAACCCTCTTAGCGAGGCGGACGCCATGATCGTCCTAGTCGAGGGGGCCAGCGCCGACAGGCCGGAGGAGGTAGAGAAGGTGAACCTGCAGGAGGCGTACGAGCTGATAGCGCAGCTGGCGGCGGACAAGTCGGTGAAGGTCGACGAAGGGCTGATCCGGACGTTGAACTCAATGGCGCTCAGGGGTCTTCCCGACGTGAAGGCCCGCCGCCGCGGCACATACAGGGTGGGGCCAAGCCTCATCGTCGACGCGGATACCCGGCAGGTGCGCTACCGGCCTCCACCGCCTCAGTGGGTACCTGAACTCATGGACGGGCTGGTACACGACATCCAGGTCTGGATTAAGGAATGCCCCGGGCCTGTCGCAGCCGCTCTGGCGCACTTCGGCGTGATCTCGATCCACCCGTTCGAAGACGGCAACGGCAGGACCGCCCGGCTTGTTGCCGACATGATCCTCGACCTGACGGGCTGGTCCGTCGAGGGCATGCTCTCCATCAGCAAGGTCATCCTGGACAGGCGGCGAGAGTACTACGACGTCCTGAAGGCGACCCAAGGCGAGGACTTCCGGGAGGATCTGGAAGCGAAGCCGTTCCTTCTCTTCCACACGTACGCGCTGGCCGGTGCCGCAGCGTTGCTGGAGGAGCGGGTTGTCAGCTTCAACAAGCGCCGGGACGATTTGGTGCGCCGCGCGGACAGGCTCCTCAACACCCGGCAGGTCACGGCCCTTATGTTCATGCGGGACATCGGTCCTCTATCGTCTTCGGTGTACGCACGGCTGACGCGCAGCTCCCCGTCGTCGGCACTGGCCGACCTCACCGACATGCTCAACAAGGCGATCGTAGTTCGCGTGGGGAGCGGCAAGGGGACACGCTACCGTATACATCCGCGATTACAGACCGTGGACGAAGGTCAAGAAATCGCAAGTCTACATCCAGAGGAGCGCTCCACGGGATGAGTGGACCGCTCCTCGAAATGCCCTGCCGGGTTGACCCACAGGAAACCGCAACCCCGATTCTATCGGGGGCTTCCCAAGAGGTCAGACCGTGCATGGGAGAGACATCCTATAATCAGTGGCAGATGATGTCCCCGGCAAAGCGTGGTTGGCTGACAGTGTTTGCGGGTCTCGGCGTGGTATGCGTAGGGGCATACGCTGCGGCACTCACCACTGCCGGTATTGCCGGGTTGCTCCTGGTGCTTGGGCTTTTTCTCTCGGCGGCCATCGCGTTCATGGCAAGCCGTGATGGGCATAACGCGCTCTTCGGCGGGCTCTTCCTCGGTCTGGCACCGTCCGCAATTGCCGCGGGAGTTGACTTTGCCCGCGCGACGGGACCCAGCTGGCTAGATGATGACCTTTCGTTCTGGTTTGTCGCCGCGATAGACGTCCCGCCTCTCACGGTCGTCGGACTGGTGATCGGCTTGGTCGCCGTGGTAACGCGCCCGGGCCGGCAACAGCCGGGCGGATGATCTACGGCACCACCAGCACCTGGCCGGGGTAGATGAGGTCCGGGTTGCCGCCGATGACGCCGGCGTTCGCCTCGTACAAGCGATGCCAGTCGCCGAGCCCCAGCCGGCCGGCGATGCCGGAGAGGGTGTCGCCGGGCTGGACGGTGTACGTGCGCGGCTGCGGTACCGGCACGGGGATGGGCGCCGGCGCGCCGTCCGCCGTCTGCAGATTGCGCACGTCTGCCTCCAACCGGTCAACGCGAGACGATAGCTCGCCGAGCGACTGGCTCACCTGCTGGAACTCCTGACTGGACATCGCGACCTCCTCCGGCTCGGCCATCGCAGCGCTGCCGACGGCCTGCCACATCTCCGCGCTCATGTGCTCGTAGGACCAGAAGCTGACTCCGGACGAGCCCAAGGCTGCGGCTTGCGTGATGAACTCTCGCACGTCATCCGCCTCCGGGTAGCGGATGAACCCCTCCTGGTAGAGGCCGGCCACCGGGAAAAGCTGCTCTGCCGGTATTCCCAGCGCGGCGTAGTCCTCGTACGTCTCCGCCAAGGCGGACTCCAGCGGCCAGCGGAAGGCGTTCCAGTAGACCTGCGGCG
Organism: Dehalococcoidia bacterium; assembly: GCA_041487235.1. Lineage (GTDB taxonomy): Bacteria > Chloroflexota > Dehalococcoidia > SM23-28-2 > RBG-16-64-32 > JBGPMY01. The sequence continues at coordinate 182 of JBGPMY010000026.1, read as the reverse complement.
CCGCGCCCGCGCACTGCCGGCGGAACTCCTCGAACGGGAACGAGCGGTGGTAGCGGGCGATGGCGAAGCTGCTGAAGTAGAGCGGGTACTCGGCGCCCAACGCCTCGCTGATGCGACGGCAGACGTCGTCTGCCGTCTCCGGCCGGCCCTTGAACTCGGACTCCACGTCCAGCACCAGCAGG
>JBGPMY010000025.1:0-12603 GCA_041487235.1 Dehalococcoidia bacterium | reverse complement strand
GGTGCTGAATCCGGACGGCAGCGAGCCCACAGGCCCGCACTTCGCCGCTGGGGAGACGGCTGGCTATAGCGGCGGCGAACCGACGTGGGAGAACGTGGCGACGAAATGGTTGGGCATCGTGGCGGCGGTGATGGTTGTGGGCGGGCTGGCCTTCCTCCTGCTCGTCGTGCGGCCGGCGTCGATGGCGCTGGGCGAGGCCTTGAGGGGGCGCTGCCGCGAAGCCGGTCGGCGGCACCTGGCGTGGCTGGCGTGGCCTGCCCTGGGAGCGCTGGCCGTCGCCGGCGCGGCGGAGGTTCTGCTGCAGGCGCGGCAGCTCGGTGGCCTGGGGTTTATCGATGACACGCTGCGGACCTCCTGGGGCGAGCGCTGGATCCAGCGCCAGCTGGTCCTGGGCGCCATGGTGGCCGCCCTCTTCCTGGCGGGCTGGCTGTGGCGGCGGGGCCGCGAGCGCCTCAGCGATGGCGCGCTGGGGGTGGCGCTGGCAGGTGGCCTGGCTTATCTGCTGCTGGTGGCGATGGTGAGCCACGGCGCGTCCATCCCCGGCTCCTTCTGGGCCATCGCCGCCGATTTCGTGCACCTGGTCGCGAGTTCCGTTTGGGTGGGCATGCTGGCGCAGCTGGCGCTGTTCCTGCTGTGGGCGCGCGGCCATGTCGCGCAAGAGGAGCGCCCTGCCGTCACGGTGGCCCATCTCCAGCGCTTTTCTGTCTTGGCGGCCACCAGCGTTGTGGTGCTCCTCGCCAGCGGCGCAGTCAACGGCCTCAGCCAGATACCAGTGCCGGAGGCGATGCTCGATACAGCCTACGGACGTGTGCTCACGATCAAGCTCTGCCTGATGATGGCGCTACTGGCGGTGGCGGGAGTGAACGCGCTGTACCTGCGCCCTCGCGTCGCCGGCGCGGAGGGAGTCGAGCACAGGCTGAACAGCCGCCTCGCGGGGATGATCAGAGTCGAGATCGGGCTGGCGCTGGCGGTGCTGCTGGTTGCGGCGGTGCTGGTGCAGTACCCCACGGCGCGCCAGGAACGCGCGGCTGAGGCCAATGTGGAGACATCGACTCAGGCGGTCGTCGCCTTCGAACAGATTCAGCAGGCGGGCGACGTCACCGTCGACATCAGCATCGCCCCTAACGAGGTGGGCACCAACTCCTTCCGCGTATTCCTCTTCCCACCTTCCGGAGGCGATGTCGGCAAGGTGCAACGTGTGCGCCTGCGTTTCAAGCCGCCGGACCCGGCCCTGGGCCCGTCCGAAATCATCGCCGATGAAGTCGCCCTCAACCAGTACAAGGCGGTCGGCGCATTCTTCACGCGGCCGGGCGACTGGGAGGTGCAGGTCGACCTTCGGCGGGCGGCGCTGGACGATGTCTCCACCCTGTTCCGCGTGAACGTGACGGGCGTCGGCGCAGGCGAGGGCCGGGACCGCTTCGCACTCCCTCTCGTAGCCGGCAGCTGGACGGCCGTAGGCGCGGTGGGCGCGCTGCTGGCAGCTCTCTTGATGGCGATCTGGGTGACGCAGTGGCCGACGCTGCCGGCGCCAGCGGCGCGGCCGCTCCGCGTGGGCAGCGCCGCGGTGACGGTCATCGGTCTGGCGATCCTCGTTACCGTTCTCTGGCCCGGTCTCCTGCAGAGCGCGCCAGCTTCTGGCAATCCGATCGCGCCCAGCGCCGAGTCCATCGCGATAGGCCGCGGTCTGTTCGCGGACAACTGCGCCAAGTGCCACGGCCAGACGGGCCACGGAGATGGGCCCCTGGCGGCCGGCCTGGGAGTGCCGCCAGCGGACTTTCGAGCGCACGTCCCGTACCATTCGGACAAGTTCTTCTTCCAGGTGATCGGCAACGGTCTGGGTACGTTCATGCCGGCCTTCGGCGGGCAGCTTACGGAAGACCAACGCTGGCACCTGATAAACTTTCTGAAAGCGGAGTTTGGAGTGAATGCTGAACACACGGGCCATTGACCACACTTTATTCGCTCGTCGACGCCGCGCGCCGGCCCGTCGACGCACCCAGCAGGCTCTGCCTGACTGGGTGTGGGGTATCGCCCTGGGAGTCCTGGTGCTGGCCGTCATCGGCGGGTTCGTGCTGATCAGCGGCTCCTTAGGTGGCGGCGGCGGAGGCACTTGCGACCAGCCGCTGAAACCGCTCGATACGAGTGACACCTCAGCGGCGGGCTTCGCGCAGGAGGACGCAGGCATGGGACAGGTGATTGATCTTCTGACCAAGGGTGATATCAAGGGTGCGCAGGACTCGTTCTACGGGCCGGTGCACAACTTCACCCACAACGCCGACCCGCCCGTGCGCGCCAAGAACGAGGGGTTGGCCAAGGAGCTTTGTGTGAGCGTGATCGACATCGAGGAGAGCCTCTCGGGCGGGACTTCGACCCAGGACCTGGTGCTCAAGGCCCAGGGCGTGCGCAACCTGCTGCGCGACGGGGCGGTCGCGCTCGGTTACCCGCGGCCGCAGTAGAGGCCCGCTAACGCTTGAGTGCGCATCGTCGGTATGATAACTTGTATGCAGAATGAGTACGCGGCGAATCACCGTCACGCTGCCTAGCAAGCTCGCCGAGCGTCTGCGCCAGGAAGCCAAGCAGCAGCGCCGGCCCGTGAGCAGGCTCGTCGCCGAGGCGCTGGCCGCCCAGGAAGAAGAGCGCATCCGGGAGTTGATGATCGAGGGGTATAAGGAGTTCGCGGCATTGAACAAGGAGCTGGCGGAGGAGTGGTGGCCGATTGCGGCCGAGACTTGGCCGGATGATTAGACGGGGCGAGGTCTACTGGACCGTTCCCAAGGGCGGTCGCGGCCGGGAGCAGGGTGGCGCCCGTCCAGTGGCGGTGATCCAGAATGACAGGGGGAACGAAACTTCCGACACGACGATCGTCGCCCTTATGACATCTCGAGTTTCAGCTCGCACCTACCCCATGCACGTGGTCGTTGGACCTGGCGAGACGGGGCTAGACGGACGATCCACTATCCTCCTGGAGCAGATTCAGACGGTGGATATCAGCCGATTAGGCCGCCGGACGGGTATGCTTCTGCCGCGCACGATGCAGGAGGTCGATAGCGCCCTGCACCACAGCCTGGGGCTGATCGACTGACGTCCGTCAGTCGATCTGGCGGCGGAAAGTGTAGGACTGCGTCATCCCCTCTCGTACGTAGAAGCGGTGGGCGTCCTTTCGCCCGCTCCCGGAGCTGAGGTCCAGGTGGGTGCAGCCGTTGCCACGGGCCCACTCGGTCGCGGCGTCCAGCAGCGCTTTGCCGATACCCTCACTCCTGCGCCGCCGCGCGACGACCAGGTCCTGCAGCCAGCAGCGCCAGCCATCTCGGATAGAGAAGTAGTCGCGGTAAACCGTTGCCAGACCCAGCACCTGTGCGCCCTCTACGGCAAGAAGCACGTCGGCGGCTGGGTGCTCCACTGCATAACGAAAACCCTCTCGCCCGCGCTCCAGCGTGTATCCCCTGGCCCGGCGGCCCGGGGGCTCGAACAGCTCCTCCAGCAGCGCCAGGACGGCATCCTCGTCGGCAAGCGTGGCCGTTCGAATGTGGATCGGTGACCCTTGACCCGCCACCGGTGACGCTGCCAGCTAGCTCGCCTTGAGCTCCCGCACCTTGTCGATGAACGCGGGGATGATCTCTTTCCAATCGCCTACGACGGCGAAGCGGGAGGCCTTGAAGATGCTGGCGTCGGCGTCCTTGTTGATGGCGACGATGTTCTTGACGGAGGAGATGCCGGCCATGTGCTGGCTGGCGCCGGAGATGCCGACGGCGATGTAGAGGTCCGGCGTCACCACCTTGCCGGTGAGGCCCACCTGGGTGGCCACCGGGTACCAGCCCAGGTCGCAGACAGCGCGGCTGGCGCCCACGGCGCCGCCCAGTATCTCGGCCAGCTCCTCCAGGGGCTTGAACCCCTCCGGGCCGCCCAGGCCGCGGCCGCCGCTCACCACCACCTTGGCGTCCTCCAGGCGCACGCCAGCCGACTTCTCCTTGCGCCGCTCCACGATGCGGGTTCTTACGGCGCCGTCGCCTAGCCCGGTGCCCTGCTTGACGATCTCGCCCTGGCGGGAGTCGTCGCGCGGCAGTGGCTCCTGCGCCTTGGCGCGCAGGGTGGCGATCTGCGGCGTGCCGTTGATCGTATAGCGGGCGCGGGCGCTGCCGCCGTAGCAGGGGCGTTCCGCCAGCAGCTTATCGCTCTGCATCGAGAGGTTGACGCAGTCCATGGCCACGGCGGTGCCCAGGCGCTGCGCCAGTCTGGGGGCCAGGTCGCGGCCGGTCATCGTCTGGCCCATGAGGACCACGGACGGATCGATTTCCTTGCAGATGCGTTCGGCGATGGGCGCGTAGGCGTCGCCCTGGTAGTCCGCCAGGATGGGGTCGTCGACGACGATCACCTTGCTGGCGCCGAAGGCGATGCACTCGCGCGCCAGCCCCTCGACGCCGGCGCCCAAGAGCGCGCAGGTGACGGGGCCGCCCAGACGGGTGCCCACGCCGATGAGCTCGGGCACCACTGGATTGAGCTTGCCGTCGTCGGTAGCCTCGCCTCAGACCAGTACACCGCTTGCCATAACGTCCTCTCCCCTTGGTTCTCGGTTCTGTGGGGCGCCGTTAGGGCGACCGGCCGGTCGCCCCTACACCCGGTTCTCCGGTTCTAGGTTCTCGGTCTTGAGGCGCTCCACCCCAGCTTGGCTGTGGCATGAGCCCGCTTATCCCGGCCATGACCCTTTGACCCGCTGACCCGCTGACCCCTCATATCAGCTTCGCCTCGCGAAGGCGCTGGGCCAGCTTCACAGCCTTCTCCTGGGGCGAGTCGCCGTCGATGAACTCGGTCTCCACGTTCGTCTCTGGGACGAAGAGGGCTTCCAGGTTCATGCGGTTCTTGGGGGCCGGTATGCCCAGGTCGCTCAGCGTCCAGGCCTTCACCTCTTTGCGCGCCGCCAGCATGATCTGGCGGAGCTGCGGGTAACGCGGCTCGCCCAGCTCGTTGCTCACGGTGACCACGCAGGGCGTGGGCGACTCGACGATCTCGAAGCCGTCCAGGAGGACCCGTTCGACGATGACCTTACCGTTTTCGTATCGGACGTCTTTGGCGATGGTGACGACGGGCACGCCCAGAATCTCGGCGATGGTAGAGCCGACAACGCCCATGTCCCAGTCCACTGCCTGCCGGCCGGCGATGATGAGGTCGTACGGGGCCAGCTTCTGGATGGCGGCGGCCAGGGCCTCTGCCGTGGCCCAGTGGTCGGCGTCGTTGAGCGCCGGGTCGTTGATGTGCACGCCCTCGTCGGCGCCCATGGCCAGGCAGTGCTTGATGGTGTCGCGGGAGGAGTCGGGCCCTACGCTGACGATAGTGATGGTGGTATCGGCGATCTTGTCCTTGATGCGCAGGGCGGCCTCCACGCCGATGGTGTCGAACTGGCTGGGGACGGGCTGGATGCCCGGCACCGGCAGGACCTTCCTGGCGGCTTCGTCTACCTTGAACTGCGAGGCCGGAGTCTCAGGGTCCGGCACCTGTTTGGCCAGACAGATGATGTGGGGCATAGGCGGTTGTTCCTCCCTGGTGGCGGGCCGCGGCCCTAGCCGTTATCGGCGGGGCGAGAGAATGTGAAATTTGTCACCCGCCAGTATAGCACCCGCTAGGTTTGCCGCAAGCGCGTGCGGTGAGCGAGACAGGGGACAGGGGACAGGGGACAGGAGACACGAGACACGAGACAGGAGACGTGGGAAACGATGCATGCGCCTCAACCGTGTTTCGTGTCCCCTGTCTCATGTCCCGTTCCTTGACCGGCGGGCCGGCGGGTCTATATTATGCCGACGAAGAAGGTCGCAACCATAGCTGTCCTTCCTTGGAAGGACTATCCCCACGCCAGGGCGGGCCTGCATGTTCTCTGACAAGCTCCGGGCGGCGATCCGTCGAAACAACAGCTTTCTCTGCGTCGGCCTGGATCCCGATCCAGAGCTGATGCCGCACCCACACATCCCCACTTTCTTGCGGGAGATCGTGGACGCCACCAAAGACCTCGTCTGCGCCTACAAGCCGAATCTGGCGTTTTTCGAAGCGCTGGGCATGGGCGGCATGCAGACGTTGCTGGAGGGGCTGCAGGGCGTCCCCGCCCACATACCGATCATCGCCGACGCTAAACGCGGCGACGTCGGCAACACGTCCCGCTTCTACGCCAAGGCGCTGTTCGAGGTGTACAACTTTGACGCGGCGACCGTGAACCCGTACGGCGGCCTTGATGCTGTCCAGCCATTCCTGGACTACTCCGACCGGGGTGTCTTCGTCTGGTGTCGCAGCTCTAACGCCGGCGCCGCCGACGTGCAGGACCTGCGCCTGGGCGACGGCCGGCCTCTGTACGAGGCGGTGGCTGAGCACGCGCGCGAGTGGAACGTGCATGGCAACGTGGGGTTGGTCATAGGCGCCACCTGGCCGCAGCAGATGGAGCGCGTACGCGAGATCTGCCCGGATATGCTGTTGCTGGCGCCCGGCGTCGGCGCCCAGGAGGGCGACCTGGAGGCGTCGGTGCAGGCGGCGATGGACGCGCACGGGGAGGGGTTCATCCTGAACGTGTCCCGCGCGGTCATTTACGCCTCCGGAGGAGACGGCTTCGCCAGCGCCGCCCGGAAGGCCGCCCAGAAGCTGCGCGCCCGTATCAATCTCATGCGGGAGGCGGTCCTGGCGCGGCGCTAGCCCGTGACAGCCGGTGCCAATCCATGATAATGGAGGTGCGCCTGAGTGACGTGGTGCGCCTGCGCAAGGTTCATCCGTGCGGGGGTTACGAGTGGGAGGTGTTCCGCCTGGGAGCTGATATCGGCATCCGTTGCCGGACTTGTGGACGGCGTGTGCTGCTGGAGCGTCGCGTCTTCGAGAAGCGGGTGAAGGCGTTTATCAGCCGCGGGCCGGAGGAGCCCGAAGCGGGTCCCCCGAAATGAACCTTCGCTACGACGCCGACGTCCGCGAGGTGGTGAAGTCCCGGGCGCTGCTAACTGATCGGCGCTTCGCCAGCCTGTGGCTCAGCCAGGGGATCGCGCAGACAGCTCAGAACGCCATCTTGTTCAGCCTGCTGGTCGTGATCCTGGACATCACCGGCTCCTCCATCCACACCAGTCTGCTTATCCTCTCCTTCATCCTCCCTTCTATTCCAATGGGTGTTGTAGTGGGGGTAATCCTGGACCGCGTGCGCAAGGACTCCGTCCTCATCGTGACTAACCTCATCCGCGCTGGCGGCTGTATCCTGTTCTTCTTCTTCCACAGCGATGAGTGGGTCATTTACGGCATCAGCGCCGGCTTCTCTACCGCCGGTCTCTTCTTCAACCCTGCCGTGGCCTCGCTTATACCTTCCCTCGTCTCGCGAGAAAGGCTGGTCTCCGCCAACAGCCTCTACAACTTCACGCTGACGGCCTCCCAGCTCGTCGGGATCGTCTTTCTGGCGCCCGTCGTCCTCAAGAGCGTGCACGCGGAAGGAATGTTCATCACTGGGGCCGTGCTCTTCCTGGTTGCGGCCGGACTGGCGGCCCGCGTCAAAGTCGTGCGCGAAGAGCGGGAGCCACGCCTGCCGCAGGGCGCCATCTTCGGTAACATCCCCATGGAGTTTCGCGAGAGCTGGCGGACGCTGGCGGCGGACCACCGCGCCTTCCTGGCGCTGGCGCAGCTGATCATGAGCAGCACCCTGGTGCTGATGTTCGCCATTCTGATCCCGCGCTACATGAGAGATGTGCTGGGCGTTCCGCCGGACAACGCGGCCTTCGTATTCGCGCCCACGGGCATCGGCGCCCTGGTGGGGCTGCGCTTCCTGCCATGGTTCACCGAGAAGGGGAAGAACAGGGTGGTCATCCTGGGCCTCGTGGGGATCGCCGCCTGCCTGATCCTGCTCGCGCTCGTAGAGCCGCTCGCGAATGTGACGGAGCAGGCGCCGGGGTCGGACTACGCCACGCGGCTGCTGCGGGTTTCTCTCCTGCAGGCGTTGACGATGGCCTTCGCCGGACCAATGGGGTTTTTCTACGCCCTGCTCAACGCGCCGGCCCAGACAGTGTTGCACGAGCGGGCGCCGCCGGAGATGCGGGGCCGCATATTCGCTACGCAGGTGGTCTTCGCCAATTTCATCTCGCTGATGCCGCTGCTCGTCATCGGCGCGGCCGCGGACTGGCTGAAGGTGCCTGTGGTCCTCCTTCTCGTCGCGGCGGGGGTGCTGGGAATGGCGCTGGTCAGCGCCGTCGTGGGCGGCGGCGAGCTGCCGGATGCGGCGCCGCCCCGGCCAGCCACTGCGGCCCGCGGCGACGACGTGCCGGCTTCGATTGACACCCCTAGAGGCGTCGGATAGACTTTGGGTGCAGTGTCTAGGGAGGTGGCAGTGTGGTCGAGATGACCATCGAAAGCATACGCGTCAGTCTGATGAACTATCAGCGCGTGGTCATCTTGAAAGAGAAGGAGTCTGACCGCTACCTGCCCATCTGGATAGGGCCAGCTGAAGCGGACGCCATAGCTGTCCGGCTGCAGGAAGTGGCCGTCGCGCGGCCTCTCACGCATGACCTGCTGCGCTCCATCATCGATAGCCTCGGCGCCAGCGTGGAGTACGTAATCGTCAGCGACCTCTCCAATGACACCTTCTTCGCCCGCATCATGCTGCAGGCGGACGGGCGCAACCTGGAGATAGATTCCCGGCCTAGCGACGCCATAGCGCTGGCAGTGCGCGCGCAGGTGCCGATCTTTGCCGAGGAGGCTGTGCTGGAGAAGGCCGGTGTAATGCTGGACCAGGAAGGCCAGACCCTGGAGTCGGTCGCGGGCGATGGAACCGAAGCGGCGCGAGAGGTATCGCCCGAAGAGCTGGAGAAGCTCAGCCCCTTCCGGGATGTGATCGAGGGGCTGGACCTGGAGGACTTCGGTAAGAAGTAGGCGCGGCGGGCGGCGGAGTGGTGGTCCCAGGCTGGTAAGCCTGGGGCTTTTGCTAGGCGCGCCCGAAGTTGGACGCTGGGATTGATTTGTGATATTCTGCGCAATTGGCCGGGCGATGGGCGGGCCGGACCCTTGCCGCCAGGCAGGCTACGATGAACAGAATGCCCGCCGCAGTGGGCCTCCTGGGCATAGGCTGGTACTTCGCCCTAAGCATCGTCGGAGGCGTCGCCGGCGGGCTGTTGCTGGATGGATGGCTGGGCACGAAGCCCCTGTTCACGTTGTTGGGGTTGCTGGCAGGGTTGCTGCTGGCCTTCTGGGGCGGGTATAAGCTTCTGATGCAGGTGATCTCGAAACAGGGTTCGCGAAAGGGAGTGGATGGCGCTCAGTAGAGGGAAGCTGCTGGCGGCGGGCCTTGTCCTGCTGACCCTGATCGGCTTCGTCTTCCTTCGCGGCCCCATCCCCCATATCGTCATCAAGCCGGAAACTATAGCCAGCGTGGGCAGCATAGACCTCACCAACACCATGATCACCTCGTGGCTCGTGGTGGCGACCATGGTCATCGCCGTCTTCTTCGCCACGCGCCGCTGGGAGATCGTGCCGCGGGGAGTCCAGAACGTCGTCGAGGCGATCGTAGAGGGGTTCTACAATCTCGTTGTGAACATCGCCGGAGAGAAGAACGGGCGGCGCTTCTTCCCGGTGGTGGCGACGATCTTCTTCTTCGTCCTGGCCTCCAACTGGCTCTCGCTCCTGCCCATCTTCAGCGTCATCGGCAAGTTCCAGGAGCAGGAGCACGGGTTCGTCGTCGAGCAACAGTCGGTCGCCTCGCTGGACCTGAAGGTGGTTCCCTTCTCCCAGGTCCCTTCGAAGTGGAGCGCTGACACGATCGATGCGGATGACCCGAAGGCCCACGAGCTGTACCAGAAGGCGAAGAGCGAGGGCAAGTCCGTGGGCGAGCTCCTGCCGTTCTTCAGGGGCCCCAACACGGATGTCAATACGCCGCTGTCGCTGGCCATTGTATCTGCCATCGCCGTAGAGACGTGGGCGATAACCTCTCTGGGGCTGTTCACTTACGGGCGCAAGTTCGTTCGCGCCGGGACCTTCTTCCGGGGCCTCGTCCGCCTCAAGCCGGGAATGGTCTTCGAAGGGATGATCGATGGGTTTGTGGGGTTCCTGGAGTTCGTTTCGGAGGCGGTGAGGCTCCTCAGTTTCACAGCCCGTCTGTTCGGCAACATGTTCGCCGGCGAGGTGGTGCTGGTGATGTTCACCTTCCTCACCCCTGTTGTCATCACCATCGCCTTCTACGGTCTGGAGCTGTTCGTGGGGGTGATCCAGGCGCTGGTCTTCGCCATGCTCACCCTGGTGTTTGGCGTCATGGCCGTAACGCACGCAGAGGCGCACGGAAGCGCGGAAAAACACGAGAGCCTTTCGCATGAGGAAGGCGTTGCGGAGACAGGCCTGCAGGAGGCTGTTTAGGGCCGGTTCTTAGGTTCACGAACGATAGGCGCAAAAGGAGGCTGATCCATGGAAATACTGCTAGCCGCGATCCCACCGGCCATAGACGCGGCGCGCTACGTGGCCCAGGAGGGCACGACCATCGCCATAACGGACAAGGGGATCAAGTTCATCGGCGCCGGTATGGCCATGGGGCTGGGCTCCTTCGGCCCGGCCATGGCTATCGGCAACCTCGTGGGCCGGGCGCTGGATGCGCTGGGCCGCAACCCGGAGGCGCAGCCGGTGATTCAGACGAACATGATTCTGGGTCTGGCTTTCGCTGAGGCCATCGGCATTTACGCCCTGGTGACGGCCGTGATGATTGGGTTCGTGTTCTAGTTGGGGCTTCTCTCAGGAAGGGATGGGTAACGTGGAGCCTGTCTTCCTCGGCATCGGCGCTCTTGGCTTCAACCTGCCCGCGCTGGTGGCCCAGCTCATCAACTTCGGCTTGCTCCTGGTTGTATTCTCTGTGCTCCTGTACAAACCGCTGCTGAAGGTGCTGGACGAGCGCAAGAAGCGCATCCAGGAGGGGCTGGAGGCCTCCGACGAGGCGAAGCGTCGCCTCTCCCAGACGGAGCAGGAAGTGGCCACGGAGCTGGAGAAGGCGCGCCAAGAGGGGCAGGCCCTCATAGGCCAGGCGCAGCAGATGTCCAGCCGCATCCACGAAGAGGCGCGCCAGACGGCCCGGGCGGAGGCGGAGCAGCTGCTGGAGCGCGCCCGCGGCGAAATCCAGTTGGAGCGCGACGCCGCCATCGCTGATCTGCGCCGTGAGTTCGCGGGCCTCACCATCAGCGCGGCTGAGCGGGTAATCAAGCGCAGCCTGGACCCCCAGGCGCACCGCGAGCTGATCCAGGAGGTGCTGGCAGACGCGCCGGGCGCCAATGGCAACGGGGGGCGCGGGCCGGCGTGATTCGGGAGATCGCCGCCAAGCGTTACGCCGAAGCAGCCCACCTGCTGGCCCTGCAGGATGGCAAGGAGGAGGCTTGGGCGTCCGGACTGGCCGCCGTGGGCGCGCTGGTTGGTGACGCGCAGGCGCAGTCGCTGCTGGAGAACACCCGCGTGCTCCTTTCCCGGAGACAAGAGTTCGTGGAGAAAGCGCTGGCCGGCGTTGACCCGCTGGTTCTGAGCCTGGCCCGGCTGCTGCTGCGCCGCGGGCGCACCTCCCTGGGCCCGCAGATCGCCCAGGCGTTCCAAGAGATACTGGACGAGGCCAAGGGTATCTCGCACGCCGTCGTCACCAGCGCCGTCCCGCTATCGGACGATGACCTGAAGGCGGTCGAGAGCAGGCTGACGGAGATGACCGGCGGGCGAGTGATCGTTGAGACCCGAGTGGACGAGAGCATCCTGGCTGGCCTCGTCGTGCGCATCGGAGACCGGCTGATCGACGGCAGCACCAAGAGCCGGCTGCAGGCGCTGAAGCGGCAGCTGGCGGGGGCGTCGACATGAGCGCCGACAAGGCGGTGATCCAGGAGCAGCTGAGCAAGGCGTGGCAGGAGTTCGGCGAACTGGTGGAGGGGCTGTCCGAGCGGGAGATGCTGGAGCCCGGCGTAGTCGAGGGGTGGTCCGTTAAGGACATGCTCGGGCACATCGCCTTTTGGGCCCAGAAGGCCGCGGACGACCTGAAGCTGGTGGCGGAGGGCCGGCAGGACGAGATGCACCAGTTTACCCAAATGCAAGAAGCTGATGAGTGGAACGCGCGCGAGTGGCAGCGTCGTAAGGATATGCCGCTAGCCGAGATCGAGGCGGAGTGGGAGCGCAGTCACGAGGCAGCGCGGGCGGTCCTGGAGTCCACACCCGCGGAGAAGCTTGACCTACAGGTGACAGGCCGTCGGACAGACATTCGGTTCGCTGGGGACACGTTCCTGCACTACCGCGAACACGCCGAGCAGATACGCGCCTGGCAGCAGCAGCTGGAGACGACGGAGGGATAGTACGGCAACAAACATTGCGCAACCACCAGAAGGACAGGCTTTAGCCTGTCTGTCGGGCTGAAGCCCGACCTTCTGAGAGGATCGAGAGGCAGCACCGTGGCGGTAAAACCGGAAGAGATCGCATCGATAATACGGCAGCAGATAGAGCAGTTCGGCGGCGCCGTTACCGCCGTGGACGTGGGCGCAGTGGTGGAGGCCGGCGACGGCATCGCCGTCGTGTACGGGCTGCGCAACTGCATGTACAGCGAGCTGCTGGAGTTTCCCAACGGCATCATGGGGATGGCCCTGAACCTGGAAGAGGACATGGTGG
>JBGPMY010000024.1:0-12720 GCA_041487235.1 Dehalococcoidia bacterium | reverse complement strand
TCCAGCAACAGAATGTCCTCCGCCTGTTTCTCAGAGAGCGCGTCTATGATTTTTCGCGCCAGCTGGTCGCCTTGCAGATGCCCTCCTCTTGCCCGTCGGACCTTTCGGTGTCTGGGCAAGTGATTATATCATGGTTACGCCATGCCTAAGCCTGTCCTGAGCGAAGTCGAAGGGCCTGTCCTGAGCGGAGCCGAAGGGCCTGTCCTGAGCGAAGTCGAAGGGCCTGTCCTGAGCGGAGCCTGTCCTGAGCGGAGTCGAAGGGCCGAAGGGGCTCGCGTCGTAGTCGCCATGTCCGGGGGAGTGGACTCCTCCGTCGCCGCCGGGCTCCTGCTGGAGCAGGGTTACGAGGTCATCGGCGTCACCATGCGCCTGTGGACCGAGGAGGACGCGCTCGCCTCGCGGCACCACAAGCGCTGCTGCTCCGTCGAGGACACGGAAGACGCTCGTCAGGCCGCCGACGCCCTGGGCATCCGGCACTACGTCCTCAACATGGAACGCCAGTTCGCCGAGGGGGTCGTCGACAAATTCGTGCACGAGTACACGCTAGGCCGCACGCCGAACCCCTGCCTGGCCTGCAACGATCGCATCAAGTTCCGCCCGCTGCTGGAGCACGCGCTGGCGCTGGGGGCGGAGCACCTGGCGACGGGCCACTACGCCCGCGTGCGCCAGAACGGTGACAGCCACGAGCTTTGGCGCGCCGCCGATCCAACGAAGGACCAGTCCTACGTGCTTTACACGCTGGGCCAGCGCGAGCTATCGCGGACGCTGTTCCCAGTAGGCGAGCACGCCAAGACGGAGATCCGCTCGCTGGCGCGCCGCTGGGCGCTGCCCAACGCCGATAAGCCGGACTCCGCCGACATCTGCTTCATACCCTCCGGGGACTACCGGGCCTTCGTGCGCGCCCGAGTGCAGAGCGAGCCGGGAGAGATCGTGGATACGGCGGGCCGGCGGCTGGGCACGCACCAGGGGATCATAGACTACACCGTTGGGCAGCGCAGGGGCGTTCCGGCGCACGGAGGCGGCGAGCCCCTGTTCGTCGTCGACGTGGACGCTGCGACCAACACGGTCGTGGTTGGGCGCAATGCAGAGTTGCTGGCGGGCGGACTGGTGGCGGACGAGCTCAGCTTCGTCAGCGGCCAGGCGCCGGCGGGCCCGCTGGCCGTGCAGGCGCGCATCCGCTATCGCAGCGAGGCCGCACCGTCCGTACTCGTCGTGCGCGATGGTCGGGCGGAACTGCGATTCGAGAAACCTCAGCGCGCCGTGACGCCGGGACAGGCCGTCGTATTCTACGACGGCGAGCGGGTCCTGGGCGGGGGCACGATCGTCGAGCGGCTGTAGCGCCCTTTTCTGTCGCCGTTCGCTGTTCTGATATATAATGAGCGGCGCTGCGTGCCATCGGAGAACAGATAACCGGACCGCCCATCAGGAGGTAGCGCCCCATGGAGTTCGCTTCGATAAGCACCCTTCAAGACTGGCGTGACCTGTCCCTGCTGATCTTCACGGCAGCGGGCTCGATACTGTTCGTGGTATCCATCTTCTTCACCCTCATCACGGGCTACCTGGCCACGTCGACGATCCTGAGGACCCGGCGCATTCTGACCAATAACCTGGCGCCCACGCTAGACAGCGTGCGTGAGACGGCGGAGAGCGTTCGTGGCACGGTGGGCTTTATCTCTGACAACGCCGTGCGGCCCGTGGTGCGGGTTTACAGCGTCTATGCCGGGGCGCGACGCTTCGTCACCGTGCTGGTGCGGGTGGCGCGTCCCAAGGGAACAGCATAGGGAGGTCGAGATGCGATTCCTGATCGGTCTGCTGCTAGGGTTCGGGATAGGGTTCGCCATCGCCACCCTGTTCGCGCCGGAGCGAACGAAGCGCGGCGATGATCTGTGGGCGGAAGGTGGCGAGCCACCAGCGCCCGAAGGCGAGAAGGCGGCGCAGAACGGCAGCAACGGCGTAGTGGACGGCTTCCAGAAGATGGTGCGCTCCTTCCAGGAGCACCTGAACGAGGCCTGGGCGGAAGCCAAGCAGGCCTCCGACGAGGCGGAGCGGGAGATGCGCGCCCGCTACGAGAAGGTGGCGCGCAAGGGCGCGGGCAGCAGGCGGTAGGCGCGCCTGGCCTGTGCTACCATCTCCCTCGGAGGGGTGCCGGAGTGGTTGATCGGGGCGGTCTCGAAAACCGTTGTACGCCTTCGGCGTACCGTGGGTTCGAATCCCACCCCCTCCGCCAGACGGTAGAACCTAGAACTTAGAGCCAAGAACCACGGGCACACTTGGTTCTGGGTTCTCGGTCCTTGGTTCTAGTACGCCGGAGGGGTGCCAGAGTGGTCGATCGGGCACGCCTGGAGAGCGTGTGTACCTTCGGGTACCGTGGGTTCGAATCCCACCCCCTCCGCCATGGTGCTTGCCGCATGGGAAACTGGAGAGTGGACATGGGCCCTCACCCCCTGCCCCTGTCCCGTGCGCGGGCGAGGGGTGACCATTAGATTGGGTGAGGGTGCCCTCGCCCCTACAGCAGCCGCTCCTGATCACCGTCCGCCTTCTGTCCGCTGTCCCCTATCCCGTGTCCCCTGTCTCCTGTCTCGCTCCCAGCGCTCCCAGCATCTCGCCGATCTGGCGGGCGTTGCGCACGGAGTAGTCGCGGTGGCAGTTGTTCATCAGCACGTGCACCTCGCGCGCCTCCTCGGCCAGGCGTCGAATGCGCGGCGCCCACTCCAGCAGTTCGTCCTCGCCGTACAGATAGTCGAAGCGGTCGGCGGCGCCGATCCCCTTGCGCGCCCACATCTCCGAGTTGCGGCCATGCATGCGCAGCACGGAGAGGGGCGCCGTCACCTCGGCCACCGGCGGGACGCTGCTCTTGAACCCCTGCGGCTCGTCGACGCAGACGTAGGGGATCTCGTTGTCCGATAGGAAGCCCAGCGATCGCCGCTGGTCCTCCTCGCCGGCCATCCACAGGGAGTTGCGGAACTCCACCGCCATTCGGTACTGGCCCAGGCGCTCCTTGGCCTGCAGGATGTAGTCGCGCCCCGGGCGGCCGGGGACGAACCAGGGCGGGAACTGGAACAGGACGACGCCCAGCTTGCCCGCGCTGTCCATGGGCAGGAGCGCATCCAGGAAGCGCCGCCACAGCTCCTCGCCCGTCTCCGAGGGCAGGTCCTTGTAGTACAGGTTGCGCTTGGCCTGCAGCTCTGGCGGCAGCGTCTCGCGCAGCTCCCTGGGCAGCGAGGCGACGGCGGCCGCGTGCTGGGTGAACAGCGCATACGCCTTCACGTCGAATACGAACTCCGGCGGCGTGCGCTCCACCCACAGCTCGGGGTTGCGCTGGATGGGGATGGCGTAGTAGGTGCTGTCCACCTCCACGATGGGGAACTGCTGGGAGTAGTGGCGCAGCCGCTCCTCCGGGCTCCTGGCGGCGGGCGGGTACCAGCCGCTATCGATGAGCGTCTTGTCCGCCCAGGAGCAGGTGCCGACGAGGATGCGGCCGGTCATGGGGATAGGGTAAGGGGTCAAGGGGTCAGGGGGTCAAGGGGACAGAGGGTCAAGCGGGAAGAGGGTCAAGTGTTAGTGCCCCGCTCATGGTACGAGAGCCTCACCATGAGCGGCCAGGGGTCTCGTTGGACAAACGGAGAAGGCCCTCACCCCCGGCCCCTCTCCCGCGCGCGGGAGAGGCGTGACCGGAGGTCGGGGTGAGGGACACGCCTGTAGGGGCGCAGCGCCTGTCCGCCTCGGGCGGATGCTGCGCCCCTATCTACGCCCGGCTTTAATACTTCCGGCGCCGCCAGGTGCTAGGATGTGAAGGAAGGAGATCGCCCGGGAGCCTATCGAGTGAATACCGATCAGCCATCGCAGGGGCGAGAGATCCTGCGCCTGGAGAGCCTGTGGAAGCGCTACGGCAAGATCACGGCCGTGGCCGACATGAACCTGAGCGTGTTCGACGGCGAGGTGTTCAGCTTCCTGGGGCCCAACGGCTCCGGCAAGAGCACCACGGTGGGGATGATCCTGGGGCTGGTGCGCCCCACGAAGGGCCGCGCGCTGGCCTTCGGCAGCGACATGGCCACGCACCCCTGGCCCGCGCTCAAGCGCATCGGCGCGGTGGTGGAGACGCCGGCGTTTTACCCCTACCTCTCGGGCCACGATAACCTGAGGGCGCTAGCGATCATGCTGGGCGACGTGCCCAAGGGACGCATCGACGAGATGCTGGAGCTGGTGGGACTGCGGGAGCGGGGGCGCGACCCGTACAAGGCGTACTCGCTGGGGATGAAGCAGCGGCTGGGGATCGCCTCCACGCTGCTGCGGGACCCCGAGCTGATCATCCTGGATGAGCCGACCAACGGCCTCGATCCGGCGGGCACGGCCGAGGTGCGGGAGCTGATCCCGCGGCTGGCGCACGAAGGCCGGTCGGTCTTCCTGTGCAGCCACCTTTTGCACGAGGTGCAGCAGGTGAGCGACCGCGTGGGGATCGTCAAGAAGGGGCGGCTGGTGGCCCAGGGCACGGTGGACGAGCTGCTGGCCCGCGGCCAGTTCCTGCGCCTGCGCGCCGACGACAACGAGGCGCTGCGGCGGGCGCTGGACGGCATCCCCTGGGTCAGCCGAATCGAATACGTCGACGGGTACGTGCGGGCGGCGGCGCCGGTGGCCCGGGCGTCGGAGCTGAACCGGGCGCTGGCGGCGCAGGAGGTCTACCTGTCGGAGCTGACGCCCTGGGAGACGGACCTGGAGAGCGTCTTCCTGGAGCTGACCGGCGAACCGATGGCGGGCGAGGCGGCGAAGCGATGACGCGGCTGATCGCGGCGGAGTTCTTCAAGCTGCGCAAGCGGATGATGACGTGGATCGTTGCCGCGCTGTTCGTGGGGCTGGTGATCCTCCTGTACTCGATCCTGTGGAGCATCAGCGGCAGGGAAGGGACGTTCGGGAGCCACAACCGGTTCACGGGGGAGGACCTGCGGCGGGCGCTGTTCCTGCAGTCCGCCGTGCCCTTCTCGCTTTCCGTGGTAGGGAGCTTTGGAGTCATCCTGGCCGTGGTCCTGGCAGCCGGCGCGGCCGGCAGCGAGTACTCCTGGGGCACGGTGCGCCTGATGGCGACGGCGTCCAGCGGGCGGCTGCGGCTAATATCGGCCAAGCTCCTCGTGGTTTGCGGGCTGGTGGCGGCCGGCGCGCTGATGGCGGTGATCGTCGGCATCTGCTACAGCGCCATCATCACCTACACCAGCGGCGGTACGAGCCTGGCCTTCGTGACGGGGACCTTCCTGCGCGAGCAGGCGGAGTCCTACGGCCGTACTCTGTTCGTTATCTCGCCCTACGTGGCGATGGCTTTCAGCATGGCGGTTGTCGGCCGCTCGACGATGATGGGGGTCGGCTCGGCGCTGGGCGTGGCGTTGATGGAGCCGCTGGTCACGGCGATGATGCGGGAGGCCGGCGGCGTCTGGGAGAGCATCCCGAAGTTCCTGATCAACACCAACATGCAGGTGATCCTGCTGAAGAACAGCGTGCCGGACGTGCTGCCCCGCTTCGGCCCCAGCCGAGGTGATCTGGCGGGGCGCGACGTCAACTCGGCGGAGGAAGCGGCGGTCCTGCTGGCGGTCTACGCCATCGCCTTCATCGCGCTGGCGTTCTACGTCTACCGCCGCCGCGACATCACGGCGAGCTGACGGGCGCGCCGCCGAACGAGAGGGCGCAGCGGGCGGCGCCCCTACGGGGCCGGCTCGATGACGAAGGCGGGGTGGATCTCGTTGTGGCCGTGCACGGTGTCGGTGACCCAGGGGCCGGTGACGCGGATGCGGTCGCCGGGCTTCGGCTCCTTCAGGCGCTCCTGGTCAAGAGGCACGATCTCGATGTGCAGAGCGCCGTCGTAATTGCTCTTGTTGACCTCGTTCAGCAGCCTCAGATCGTCGCCGCTCAGGTAAAGGCCGAAGGTGATGTCGCCGTCCTGGGCATGCTCGATGTCGTCGCGAACGGTGCCGACGACCGTGATGCAAGAATCGAGGATCTTGAGACGGGCGGCGGCGTAGACGCCGTTCATCGGGTCGCCTTTGGCGCAGCCGTCGGCGTCCAGCTCGCGCGGGCCCGCCGTCAGCGGCTTGGCCAGACCGACGGCGGCCAGCGCCGTCTGCAGGAAGTGGTCGGAGATGCGCCACTGGCCGTCCTCCCGGACAAGCGAAGCGGAGTCGTCCAGGGGGACAGAGTTCTCTCCTATCTTCACAATCAGGGAGAGCTCGATCTCCGCAGTATCGCCGGTGACGGCCTGCGCGCGGACCTTGTCTATGGTCACCGAGAGGTCTAGGCCCGAAGTCCTCAGGCCGTTGATGACCGTGCGCGCCGTGGCCAGGCTCACCTGTTGGCGCGCCTCCTTAGAGAGGTAAGCGAAGGCGCCGTCGACATCGCCGCGGTTGAGAGCGTCGAGGCCGGAGTGGAGAGCTTCCAGCGGCCCCTGGTCGGCGACAGGTGAAGGGGAGACTGTCGCGGAGGCGGGCGCTGTCGAGGTCGCGGGCGAGGAGGTAGCCTTGGAATCGTCGCCGCCACCGCAGGCGGCAGCCGCCAGCAGGGCGAACGCCGCCACGGCGAGGGCAAGGCGCCCGATGCAGCCAGACCACGAGTGCGCGTTAGCCATCGATACGTACAATACCGCGCGCGCCGTCTACAGTCAGCGTCTGCCCGTCCTTGATGCGCTGCGTGCCGACGATGGTGCCGACGACGCAGGGGATGCCGTACTCGCGGGCGACGATGGCGCAGTGGGAGAGGACGCCGCCGGAATCGGCGACGACGGCGCTGACGATGGAGAAGAGGGGCGTCCAGGGGGGCATCGTCATCTCGCACACCAGGACGTCCCCCGGCTCCAGCTTGTCGCTCTCCGAGAGGTTGCGCAGGACCTTGGCGCGTCCCGTGACGACGCCCTTGGAGGCGCCGTGGCCCGTGATCACCTTCGGTTCCCGCGACGGCTCAAGCCCCAGGCCGAAGAAGCGGTCCATCATCGGCTCGCGGGGCGCGGCTCCGTCCGGGGCCGTTCCCAGGAAGACGGGCGGCAGAACGCCTGCCCAGCGCTGGCGCTCCGCGCGCCGCTGGGCCGTCAGCCCCCGCCACGAGCCGTCCGGCCCGGACCTGGTCAGCTCAGCCGCGGCGTCCTGGATCTCGTCTGGAGTCAGGTAGAAGACATCGTTGGCGTCGGTCAGGGCGCCGGCTGCCGTCAGGCGGCGGCCCAGCTCCAGGACCGGCAGCCGCAGGAGCACGGTGTTCATCTGGTCTATGTAGAAGTTGTGGTTCTCCTGTACGGGCAGGTACTGCTGGGCCACGGAGACGAGCATCTGCAGCTGGTTTCGAGCGGCCTGGTCCGGCGCGCGCTCCAGCATCTCTTTGACGAGCCGCTCTCTCTCGTCGGCGGCTTTGGCCTGCTCGCGGCGCGGGTCGGTGGCGTCCTGGCGCAGGTAGCCTCTCAGGTTGTGGATCAGCGGCGTTGGGTCCTCGCGCCAGGAGGGGTCCATCAACTCGAACTGGTCGCTGCGCCAGCCGTAGGTGTCCAGATAGGCATTGAGCTTGCCCACGAACTCCTTGCCAGCGGTGGAGCGGCTCAGCTCCGAGAGGACTCTATCTGCCGGCGCCTGCCTTATGGTCTCCGCGACTGGCGGCGCCGCCTTCGCCTCCTGGGCCAGGTCGTACATCGCCTCGCCGGCCTCCACGCTCTTGTTGGGGTACCCCTGCAGCATCTGGT
Source organism: Dehalococcoidia bacterium (assembly GCA_041487235.1). Taxonomy (GTDB): domain Bacteria; phylum Chloroflexota; class Dehalococcoidia; order SM23-28-2; family RBG-16-64-32; genus JBGPMY01. The sequence continues at coordinate 5,021 of JBGPMY010000024.1, read as the reverse complement.
AGTGCTCGTTGTCCTCGGGCTCGCCAAAGGTGTCCTCGTAGACCTGGGCGAACTGGAAGGCGGCGCCCATGGCCGGCATGACGGCCAGGAAGTGCAGCTCCCACTGGCGCTCTCGGCTGGCGCAGACCTCGTCCAGGAAGCCGGCCAGCTCGTTCGTGCAGGCGTCGGCGTAGGGGTAGTCGCGCAGGCGCTCGTTGAGCGTCATTACTTCGGGAAAGTAGACGTTCTCCCAGTCCTGGAGAACGCGCGGCGCCCGACGCATCATCTCCGCTTCCAGCCGCTTGTCGCGGGCCGCCGTCTCATCCGGGGCCTCGATTAGAGGCTCGTTGCCGTAGTACCAGTAGCAGTTGAATGAACTCACGTGAAACGTCTTGATGGGCATGAACAACGCCCGCGCCGCCTTGCCGATCCCGCCGGTGAAGGCCGGCCCGTCGATCGCTTCGGTGAGGGGAGTCACGGGATGGGGGTGATGCATCTGGTCCCAGAACCAGAGGAGCTGTGCGTGCTCCGGTGTCTCCCAGGTAACCGGGAAGTTGTCCGGCGCGGGGATGGGGCCGCCCAGCGCGGGCATGGTCATGGTGGTCCACCTCCTTGGGGTCTTTGCGTATGTTAACACCGTTGCCTCTTGCTGTCTGGATGGGACGCCTGGTCGCCCCGGCCGCCGGGTGTGGGATAATCGGGCGGGAACCCCCATGAGACGCAACCTGGAACCGCAGGACGCCCTACGGCTGCTGGGAGGCGGACCGCTGGCGCTGGTCACTACCCGCTGGCGCACCCAGACGGACGTCATGCCGGCCATCTGGACGGCGCCTCTCTCGCGCACGCCGCCGCTGGTGGGGGTCGTCGTTAACCCCGCGCGGCACACGCACGACATGATCCGCTTCGGGGAGGAGTTCGCGCTCAACTTCCCGGGCCGCGACTTGATGAACCACGCCCACTACTTCGGCGCCGTGTCTGGACGCGACGTTAACAAACTGGAGCTGGCCAAGCTGCCGACGTTCAAAGCGACGAAGGTCAGCGCGCCGCTGATCGAGGGCTGCCTGGCCTACGTGGAGTGTTCGCTGCAGGACGCGCTGCGCATCGGCGATCACACGTTGTTCGTGGGGCGGGTGCTGGCGGTGCAGGCGGAGAAGGAGGCGTTCGACGAGACGTGGCTCATCGAATCGCCCGAGTACCGGCCGCTGCACTACCTGGGAATTGACCGCTACGCCGTGCTGGGCCAGCGGCTGCAGGCGGAGCTGCGCACGACCGACGAGGGGACGATCGACCTGGCGGAGGCGGCCGAGGAGCGGGAGCGGCGCGAGGAGGAAGAGGCGCGCGAGCGCGAGCGGCGGCAGAGGGAGGGGGAGGAGGGGTAGTGGACAGTGGACAGTGGACAGGGGACAGGGGACAGTGGACAGACTACTCATCTTCCTTCCGCTCATGGTTCGAGAGCCTCACCACGAGCGGGCCGCGAGGCTGTGCGAAATGCAGGCAGGTCGCCGTACGACGACGCTGCTTCCCGCTCATCCTGAGGCTCTCGAAGGACGAGCGGAGCGACGACGGTGACGTCCCACACACTGTTTGGGCCTGTGTCGCGGATTAGTGCGTTGACGCCGCTCAGAATGACAGATGAAGAAGGCGGAAGACGCATTCTAGGAATGCCTTGCTCGAACCTTACATATTCTTGTAAACCATTTGACTTTTACGTTAGGGGCGGATACCATTCAGGTGCCTTGACGGCGAGCTTCTGGCGCTCGCCCGCAATCCTGGCCGTAACGAAAGGAGCCGGAGATGGACTTTCGCTTCACCGCTGAAGAAGAGGCCTTTCGACGGGAAGTCCATGATTTCATCGAGACAGAGTGCCCGCCCAACCTGCGGGGCGAAGGTATAAACCTCTTCCAGGAGGTGGGCAACCTATTCGCCTGGCGGGCCAAGGTGGCCAAGAAGGGATGGGTGGCGCCGGCCTGGCCCAAGGAGTACGGCGGCGCCGGCATGACCATCATGGAGCAGTTCATCTACAACCTGGAGACCGCTCGCATGCGGGCTCCGGCGCCCATCTTCATCGGCGGGCTGGCCGTGGCCGTAATCGGCCCCACGATCATCATCTACGGCACGGAAGAGCAGAAGCATGAGCACATTCCGCGCATCCTCTCCGGCGAGGTAATGTGGTGCCAGGGCTTCTCCGAGCCCGGCTCCGGCTCCGACTTGGCCTCCCTCCAGACGCGGGCCGTCAAGGACGGCGACGACTACGTGATCAACGGCCAGAAGATGTGGACCACGCTGGCCCACATGTCCCAGTACATGCTGCTCCTGGCGCGCACGGACCCCGACGTGCCCAAGCACAAGGGTCTGTCTTACTTCATCGTTCCCATGAAGGACCCCGGTGTTACCGTTCGCCCGCTCTTAAACATGGCCGGCACCCACGAGTTCAACGAGGTGTTCTTCGATAACGTGCGCATCCCGGCCAAGAACCTCGTCGGCGAAGAGCACCGCGGCTGGTACCAGGCAGTGACGACGCTGGACATCGAGCGCTCCAATATCGGCTCGGCGGTGGGGCAATCGCAGGGCGTGGAGGACCTCGTCCGCTTCGCGCGGGAGAACCGCGACAACGGCGTCGTCCGCATCGCTTCGGACCCCTCGCTGCGCCACGAGCTGGCGGAGCGCTACATTGAGACGCAGTCCTCCCTGATGCTCTCTTACCGCCTGGTGACGATGCAGGCCCGTGGCCTGATCCCCAACTACGAGGCTTCGGCCACCAAGCTCTACTCCATGGAGCTGAACCAGCGCATCGCCAACACCGGCCTGCGGCTGATGGGGCTGTACGGACAGCTGTCGCGCGGCAGCAAGTGGGCGCCGATGAAGGGACGGATGGAGTTCCAGTACATTCGCTCCGTGGCCAACACGATCGAGGGCGGTACCAGCGAGGTGCAGCGCAACATCGTGGCGACGCGCGGCCTGGGCCTGCCCAGAGGCGAGTAGCGGTAGGGGGAGCGCAGAGGGCCAGGGCAGGGTCAACCATGAAAGACTACCATATCAACATCTTCCACAGCGAAGAGGACGGGGGGTACATCGCCGACATCCCCGATCTCGAATCTTGCTCGGCTTTCGGCGCGACGCCTGAGCAGGCGTTGGCGGAGGTGGAGCGCGCAAAGGCCGCGTGGCTGGAAGCCGCCCGAGCCGCCGGCAAGCCGGTGCCTCCGCCGCGATACCGCCCCGCCATCTATCAGGCATCTCGCTAACTCCGTACAGTGCCAAGCCAGCGGGCTTCAACCCTGACGTGGCGAAGACCAGCGAAGAAGGAGAATCGCCATGGACTTTCGAGACTCGCCAGAAGACGCGGCCTTTCGACAGGTAGTCAAGGAGTTCCTGGCCGAGGAGCTGCCCAAGGGGTTCGGGCCGCCCAGCGGGCCGAACGCGGCGCGCGGGGAGGAAGAGCGTGAGCGCGGTGGCGTCGACCGCTTCAGCACCTACCGCGAGTGGATGAAGAAGCTGGCGGTCAAAGGGTGGCTAGCGCCGGCCTGGCCCAAGGAGTACGGCGGCGGCGCCATGACCGTGATGCAGCAGTTCGTGTTCAACGAGGAGATGGCCAAGGCGCGGGCGCCCCGGCCCGGCGGCATCGGCGTCGGCTTTGCCGGGCCCACGATCATCGTCTACGGCAGCGACGAGCAGAAGCAGGAGCACCTGCCGGGCATCGTCTCCGGCGATGTCGTCTGGTGTCAGGGGTTCTCCGAGCCAGGCTCCGGCTCGGACCTGGCGTCCCTGCAGACGAGCGCGGTGAAGGACGGCGACGACTACATCGTCAACGGCCAGAAGATCTGGACCAGCGGCGCGCAGTACGCGCAGCGCATGATCCTGCTGGCCCGAACGGACCCCCAGGCGCCCAAGCACAAGGGGATCTCCTACTTCCTGCTGGACATGAAGTCGCCCGGCGTCACCGTGCGGCCGCTGGTGAACATGGGCGGCACGCCGGGTTTCAACGAGGTGTTCTTCGATAACGTGCGCGTGCCCCACAAGGACCTGCTGGGCGAAGAGAACCGCGGCTGGTACCTGGCGACGACGACGCTGGACTTCGAGCGCTCATCCATCGGCACGTCGATCGCGCAGCAGCACCAGGTGGAGGACCTGATCCTGTTCGTGAAGTCACAGGGCGGACAGGTGCACCCCACGATCAAGATGGAGCTGGCGGAGCGCTCGATCGAGGCGGAGACGGCGCGTCTTCTCTCCTACCGCGTGATCACGCTTCAGAACCGCGGGCTGGTGCCCAACCACGAGGCGTCGGCGATCAAGCTGTACGCGGCGGAGCTGAACCAGCGCGTCGCCAACACCGGCCTCAAGGTAACGGGGCTGTACGGCCAGCTGGACCGGGACAGCAAGGACGCGGACGCGGCGACCAACCGCTGGGCGCCGCAGCGCGGGCGGCTGATGCGCACCTACCTGGCGGCCGTGGCCTCGACGATCGCCGGCGGCACCAGCGAGGTGCAGCGCAACATCATCGCCACGCGCGGCCTGGGCCTGCCGCGGGACTAGGGCGTCTGCCGCCGTCTGCCGCCCCGGGCCCGTCGTTGCCTGCTCGTGGGCAGGCGTGATACCGTAATCGCCGCCCATCGTCCACCTAATTCTAGGTATTGACATCCTGAACCGGCCAACGTAGAGTGGGTCTACCAAAGTGGGGGGTGCAGCGACGAAACCGCCTCCGTCGTTGCTTTCAGTCCGACAGGGGGCATGCTTCAGAACTCTGCCGCTGTTCTCCCTCACTTAAATAGTTCACTTCGCACGCGTTTGAGCGCGCGGCCACGGGTCCTAGGGAGGGAAGACGATGGCACATTTTCTAAGTACCGTAGCGCACACGCTACTGATCGCGCTGGCCCTGGTGATGGCTGGGATGCTGGCGGTGGATTTCTGGCCCGACCAGGCGTACGCCGCAATAACCTACAGCCCGACCACCACGGCCAAGTTCTGTAACGGCCTGCCCGCGGATTTCCCTAGCACCATCGCGTTCGACGACCCAGACCTGGTGGGCAACCCAGCCTGCACGGACC
>JBGPMY010000023.1:0-12765 GCA_041487235.1 Dehalococcoidia bacterium | reverse complement strand
CTGTAGCTCCGCTTGGAGGGATGCGGGCTGTAACGATCCCATGCTCTGCGGATCGCGCCTGCGTCCGTTGCGGTCCTTCCCAACCGCCACCGTTCCCGAGGCACTGCTGGGCAGCATCTTCTCAGTGACCGTGGGATGCCTCCTATCTCAGCTGTCCGGCCGGCGTACCGTCTCTCGGCCAAGCCAGCATGAATTGTGCGGCTTATGCGATCCAGATTGTACTGTTCGAACGGGGTAGACGAACAGCGCCTGGCCACTGTCGTCAGAATATGGGGGCACACTACGTGTGGTTAGTCCTAGAACGTCGAACCAAGAACCTTGGGCTATGGTTCTAAGTTCTCGGTTCTAGGTTCTCACACGCCTTGGGCGCGTGCTCCGCGTTTACCCGTAGCCCGGCGGCGGACAGCCTGGCGGTTGGAAGAGGGGTAGCCGGGCCACCTTCCGCAGGATCGTCAGCGCATCAACGGAGCTGATCGTCGCGTCGCAGTGCGCGTATCCGTTGCCGATGCAGACCGCCTCGCCCAGGCGGGCGACGAAGCGCAACACGAAGAGGGCGTCTACGGCATCCAGGTCGCCGTCACAGTCCACGTCCCCGCAGGCAGCAACGAAGGGAGTGGCGTCGGGCAAGCCGGTACCCGCCGGCGCCAGCCCCTCCGTTGGCGCCGGCGTGCCAGTGTCAGCCGGCGCCGGGCTCGGACTAGCCGTGTCCGCAGCCGCTGGGGACGCCGTCTCCGTAGGCACGGGCGTAGGCGTCTCCGTCAGCATGGGTGTCTCGGTCGGCGTCGGTGTGGGCGTGTCTGTCGGCGTCGCCACTTCCGTCGGCGCTGACGTGGCGGTCGCCGTCGGTGCGGGCGAAGGCGTCGGGCTGGGCCCCGGGCACGTGTTCGGCGGCGGCGGCGGGTCAATGTCTAGACAATCCACAGCGCCGTCACCATCACTATCTTGAAGGAGGCCGTAGGCCTGCAGGAGCCCGTGGCCGTGCTGGAGGTCGTAGCCGGGCAGCCCCACGTCCTTGGCGCTGCAGTCCAGGGCATCTCTCACTTGGTTCGCCGTCAGACGATGTCCCCGCGCTTCATAGTAGGAGAGCAAGAGGGCCGCCGCCCCCGAGACGTGTGCCGCCGCCATAGAGGTTCCACGGGCGCCGCAGGCGGCGAAAGCCGTGAAGCTGGTAGGTGGCGTCTTGAGGCAGAACTCCGGATACGTGTCCTGGATGATGTAGCTGTTCTCCACCGGCTGCCCGCCCGGGCCTAGACGAATGGCCCCTCCGGGAGCAACCAGGTCCAGCCCCGCGCCGTAGTTCGAGTATCCCGAACGCAACCCCGTAATTCCGGTGGCCCCAACTGAGATCACGCTGGGAACAGCAGCCGGGAACTCCAGGAAGCCGTCGCCAACGCCGTCTGCGCCCCCGTTGCCCGCCGCCGCGATGACTACCACGCCCGCCTCCCTGGCGTACTGCAGCGCATCCAGCTCTGGCTGAGAGATGTCGGTGCCTCCCAGGCTGATGTTGATAACATCGGCGCCGTTATTCACCGCCCAAACCACGCCATCTGCAATGGCGCTCGGCTTGCATATCGTTAGGTTTGAGTGCGCCGGGTCCGCCCCGCAGACCTTGATAGGCATGATGCTGGCCCCAGGCGCGACTCCTACAACACCGATGCCGTTGTTAGTGGTCTCCGCTATCGTCCCAGCGATATGCGTGCCATGACCGTTGTCGTCGTTGGCGTGATCGTCCTGTCCAAAGAAGTCACGCCCGGGGACGAAGCCCGTGCCTGCCAGGTCTGGCGCCTGGCCGTAGATATCGTTGTTCTCGAAGGCCACACCGGTATCAACCACCGCCACCACGACCCCTGCCCCGCGGCTGATGTCCCAGGCCTCCTCCACCCGGATCAGCTGCATGTTCCACTGCTCCCCGAACTGCGCGTCGTTAGGGACTAGGGGATCAAGATGCGTATACGGTCTCCAGATCGGTTCCTGTTCGACTGACTGCGCGACTCCCGATCTCGCCAGCGCCCTCCCGATCTCCTCCTCACGCCCGGCGCGCACCGAAACCTGGAAGTAATCGCCGATCAGCAGCTCACGATCGATCGACGCCCCCAGCGCGGCCAGGACAGCGGTGCGCTCGCCTTCGGCAACGCCCTCCCTGAATCGCACGGTTAGTTCGCCGGGCGCGACTTCCGCATTGTGCGTGATGAACTCGCCCGGACCTCGGGCCCCGCCACCGCAGCTCGTCAGCGCAACTAGCAGCGCCGCCGTCAGCAGCGTCAGCAGCAACCGTTCAATCTTCATGCATCGCTCGCCCGCTGTGCGCCCGTCCGCTCGCCGAACCGCCACGGATACTCCACCACGTATGCCATTATTACCTACGCTGTCGCGATAGACTATTGATCTCATTAGAACGTCTAGCGCGAGCCGCGCGATACGGCGCGCTTCTGCGCCTCTCTACCATTTGATAAGATGGTGACGTTCAACCCGCGCGACCCAACTGATACCCGTTCTCCGCCCGCAGCTAGAGGCGCGCCGCGCGACCCGGCTGGACGACAGGCCCAAGAGCGCATTCCCAGAGGGAGGACAGAGAGTGGCCGATGCTATCCGCAGCGAGATGGTGGAGTTCCCCGCCAACGGAGCGCCCGCGCAGGGGTTCCTGGCCCGGCCGGACGGAGCCGGCGCCTGCCCGGGCGTCATCGTAGTCCAGGAATGGTGGGGGCTGGATGACCATATCAAGGACGTGACCCAGCGCTTCGCCCGCGAAGGCTTCGCCGCGTTCGCCCCAGACCTCTACCACGGACAGGTCACCAGCGAGCCGGGCGAGGCCCAGAAGCTGATGATGAGTCTGGACATGAACCGCGCCAGCCGCGAGCTGGCGCAGGCGGCCGAGCACCTTGCCGCTCAGCCGTTCATCGGCGGGCGCGGCATCGGCGCCACCGGCTTCTGCATGGGCGGCGGCCTGGCCCTGACGCTCGCCTGCGATAGCCCGCACATCCGCGCCGCGGCTCCCTTCTACGGCGTCAACCCCAACCCGCTGGACAAGCTGAGCAACCTGCGCGGCCCGGTCTTCGCCGTCTACGCGGAAAACGACAACTTCGCCGGCCCGCCCGTCCGAGACCAGCTGGCGAACGCCCTCCAGCAGTACGGCAAGGCGCACGAGATCAAGGTCTATCCGGGAACCCAACACGCCTTCTTCAACGATACGAGTCCCGATGTGTACAACCCGGCAGCCGCCCAAGACGCCTGGCGCCGCGTGCTGACCCTCTTCCGGGAGAGCCTGTAATCGGTTTCCAACAATCTTCGTCAGCCGCAGGCTGTTCCTCCGCGCTCACCCCTGCTATACTGCGCGTGGCTCCATGACGACGACCGCCGTAAGGTATGAGACCGTCATAGGCCTGGAAGTCCACGCCCAGCCCCTGACGCAGAGCAAGATGTTCTGCTCTTGCTCCGTTCCTTCCCTGGACTCTCCGCCCAACTCCCACGTCTGTCCGGTCTGCCTGGGCATGCCGGGCGTGCTGCCTGTAATCAATGAGAAAGCGGTCCAGCTCACCATCATGACCGGCCTCGCCCTCAACTGTCGCATCCCCGAGGAGGCGAAGTTCGACCGCAAGAACTACCACTACCCGGACCTCCCCAAGGGCTACCAGATCTCCGAGTACGACATGCCCCTCTGCCGCGACGGCTGGCTGGAGATCGAGATTGATGGCGAGACCCGGCGCGTCGCCGTCACGCGCGTGCACCTGGAGGAAGACACCGCCAAGTCCTTCCACGTCACCAGTCAGGCCGGCGAGAGCTACTCCCTCGTGGACGCCAACCGTTCCGGTGTGGCCCTCATGGAAATCGTCTCGGAGCCGGATATCCGGTCCGCGGACGAGGCCCGCGCTTATCTCCAGAAGCTGCGCCAGATTCTCCGCTACACCGGCGCCAGCCGCGCCAACATGGAGGAAGGCCACATGCGCTGCGAGCCCAACGTCAGCATCCGTCCCGTTGGCGAGACGGCGCTCGGCCAGTAGGTGGAGCTAAAGAACATCAACAGCTTCAAGCACGCTTATGACGCCATCCAGTACGAGGTGCAGCGCCAGACGCAGCTGCTGGAGTCCGGAGGCCGCATCGTCCAGGAGACCCGCGGCTGGCGCGAGGAGATCGGCCAGAGCGTATCCCAGCGCTCCAAGGAGTACGCCGACGACTATCGCTACTTCCCGGAGCCCGACCTACCAACCCTGGTGCTCGACCGCGAGCGAATCGACGAAATCCGCTCCCGCATGCCGGAGCTGCCCGACGCCAAGCGCGCCCGATTCGTCCGCGAGTACGGGCTGTCAGACTACGACGTGAAGATCCTGGTCGAGAGCCGCGACAAGGCAGACTTCTTTGAGGCGACGGTTGCCCTGGCCGGAGCCGACAAGTCGCAGCGCGCCAAGGCGATCGCCAACTGGATCAACGGCGACCTGGCGCGCCTCCTCAACGCCGCCAAGCTGGAGATAGAGGACTGCAAGATAACGCCGCAAGGCCTCTCAGAGCTGCTTGACCTCCAAGAAAGCGGCACCATCTCCGGCAAGACCGCGAAGGCAGTTTTCGAGGAGATGTTCCAGACGGGCCACTCCCCCGCGCAGATCGTACGGGACTCGGGGTTGGTCCAAATGACGTCTGGCGATGAGGTAACGGCGGCGGTCGAGAGCGTCATTCATGACAACCCTAAGCCGGTGGAGGACTATCGCCGTGGTAAGGAAGAGGCCATCAAGTTCCTGGTAGGCCAGGTGATGCGCGAGACGAAAGGCCGCGCCAAACCGGAGGTCGCGCTGGAGATTTTACGGGAAAAGCTTGGTGCGGGCCCATAATCGAATCGCATCTTCGCGCGTTACTAGGTTAGGACGATGAGCCGCCTCTTCGCGTTCGACTTCCTCAAGTGGTTCTATCCCGGCATGCACATCAAGCGATGGCTTGCCCTGATGGTCATCGGCGTGGCCGTCATGACCTTCGGCCTCGCCTACATTTTGCGGGAGGCTTACGTCTCCGGCTTCACGTTCCCGGGCTTCATGTACTACCTCACCCTTCAGTTCATCCCCCGCTACATTCGCGGCGCCACGTTCATGTTCGGCGCCGGCGGTCTCATCCTCTTCTCCATCTGGAAGCTCAACCAGTCCATAGTCTCCGCCGTCATGCCCCACCGGGCCAGCACAGACAGTCTGGTCAACACCATCTACAACCAGCGCTTCCTGCGCCGTGGCCCCAAGATCGTCGCCATCGGCGGCGGCACCGGCCTGTCCACCCTTCTGCGCGGCCTCAAGGAGTACACCGGCAACCTCACCGCCATCGTCACAGTGGCGGACGACGGCGGAAGCTCCGGCGTCCTCCGGCGCGAGCTAGGCGTCCTGCCGCCCGGCGACGTCCGCAACTGCATCGCCGCCCTAGCCGATGCTGAGCCGCTGGTCACCAAGCTCTTCCAGTATCGCTTTTCGGACGGCTCCGGCCTGGCCGGGCACTCCTTCGGCAACCTGTTCATCGTGGCCATGTCCGGCGTCGTCGGCAACTTTGAGGAGGCCATCAGGCAGACCAGCCGCGTTCTGGCCGTCCGCGGTCAGATAATCCCCTCCACGCTGGCTAACGTCACGCTCAGCGCCAAGACCTCTGACTCGCGCACAATCCAGGGAGAATCCAGCATCGCCAGCAGTCTGAGCCAGGACGGCGACTCCATCCGCATCCGCGAGGTCTATCTGACACCGCACAACCCGCCCGCTCATCCAGAGGCCGTGCGCGCCATCCTGGACGCGGACCTGATCGTCCTTGGCCCCGGCAGCCTATACACCAGCGTCCTCCCCAACCTCTTGGTCCAGGGAATCAGGCGCAGCCTCACCGCCGCGTCCGCAGCCAAGATATACGTCTGCAACGTGGCCACTCAGCGCGGCGAGACGGACGGCTTCACCGTGGGCGACCATGTCCGCGCCATCGAAGATCACGTCGGCAAACGTCTCCTCCGCTACGTTCTCGCTAACGACAACCTTTCCGAGACGATCCCAACAGCCGAACAGTCTCAGCCGGTGCCGGTGGACGCCGACTTCACTAATGGGATACGATTGGTCACGGCCGATGTGGTCAGCGAGGAGAACCGCTACCACCACGACTCGACCAAGCTGGCCCAGGCGGTAATGCGCATCCATTACGAGCACGACGGCGCCAGCCTGCCCCAAGAGGAGTCAGAAGACAGGTTAGTGACGGCCCTCGACCAATAGGACCTGGCGAAAATCAACTAGATGAACCTCGCAGACGGACTGGCTGTAGCCTCCATACTCGTTTCCCTAGCCCTGATAGGCATCATCCTCCTCCAAGTAAAAGGCGAGGGAGTGGGCGGCCTTCAGAGTGGCTCCTTCGTCCGCACCAGGCGTGGCCTGGAGAAGACGCTCTTCCAGCTGACGATAGCCCTGGTCATCTTCTGGCTGGCGATCGCAGCCGTCGCCGTCGCCACCCACTAACCGCGCTCTTCAACCCTCGGCATGAGTTCGATACGCAGGCCTCTTCCGCCGTCCCGGCGTGGGCCCGGCTGGCCGCTGATCGCGATTCTGGGGGCCGGCGTCGTCGCCCTGGGAGTAGTGTGGTTCGCCTTCGGCGGCCCTCTGACAGGCTCCGATGGCGAGGGAACCGACCGTTACGTGGAGGCCGTTGTCGGCGCGCCCTCACGGATCAACCCTCTGTTCGCATACCTGAACGACGCCGATCGTGATCTGGCAACCCTGGTCTTCTCCGGCCTCACGCGACTGTCCCAGGACGGCGGCGTCCTGCCAGACCTGGCGGCCTCCTGGGATCAGAGCTCAGACGGCAGGTCCGTCACCTTTCATCTGCGCCCCGGCATAGTGTGGCACACTGGTGTGACCTTCACGTCCGCGGACGTGCTCTTCACGTACAACCTCCTGGCGGACACCAACCTCCAGGGGGACCCGGACCAAGCCCCTCTCTGGCGACAGCTGAAATGCTCCGCCCCGGATGACTTGACCGTCCTCTGTGAGCTGCCGGAGCCCTTCGCCCCGTTTTTGGCCTACGCCACCATGGGGATAGTGCCCCAACATATCTTGCAGGGAACAGACGCCGCCTCCCTATTCAACAGCCCCTTCAACCAGGCGCCCGTGGGCACCGGCCCCTTTCGCCTGGCGCAACTTGACCAGACCCATGCCGTGCTCAAGGCCAACCCTTCATACCACCTGGGCGCTCCGGCGCTGAACGAGATCGACTTCCGCTTCTATCCCAATGGCTCCAGCGCGGCCGCCGACATCGTGCGCGGCGAGGCGGACGGCGTTCTGCTGGACTCCGGCGCCAGCCAGTCAGACTTCGACACGCTAACCTCCACGTCCGGCCTCAAGGCGTACACCGCCAACCGCACAGCCTACACTGTCCTCTATCTCAACAACGGAAGAGCCCCCCTTAACGATAAGTCCGTCCGCCAGGCCATCGCTGAGACCGTGGACATCGATGCGCTCATCGGTGAGATACTGGGAGGTCGCGCCGTACGGGCCAATTCGCCCATCGTACCCGGCACCTGGGCCTCCAATCCGGAGATACAGTCATACAAGCACGACCCCGGAGAGGCCCGAAAGCTGTTGGAGGAGGCAGGCTGGAAGCTGCCGCCCGAGGGCGACGTGCGACAGCGCGACAACGTAGAGCTGCGCATCTCCCTCATGACCGATCTCGACCCCCTGCGCGGGGCCATCGCCGACGAGATCGCGCGAGAGCTTGCGGACATCGGCATCGCCGCCACCGTCGCGCGCCAGGACTCCACCGACCTCATACGGGACTTCCTTATCCCCCGCCAGTACCAGGCTGCCATCTTCGGCTGGGAACCGGGACCTGACCCTGACCCCTATCCCGCCTGGCACAGCTCCCAGGCCTCTGGCAATGGGCGCAACCTCGCCGCCTTCCAGAACGAAGAGGCGGACAAGATCATGGAGGAGGCCCGCCGCACCACGGACCTGGACCGGCGCCAGCAGCTCTACTACACGTTCCAAGCCATCTTCCACGACAACGTGCCCAGCGTGCTCCTCTACTACCCGGTCTACACCTACTTCGTGAGAGAGAAAGTGAAGGGGATAGAACTGGGCACGCTCTTCTACCCAAGTTCGCGCTTCGGCAACGTGCAGCAGTGGCGGCTGGAGAAGACGGCCGATATCGGCGGGCGTTGAGGGCGGCATGACCGCCATCATCTCGCTCACCAGCGACTTCGGGCTCTCTGATCCCTACGTCGCCGCCATGAAGGGAGTTATCCTCTCCATCAACCCGGACGCCGTCATCGTCGACATCTCGCATGACATCCGCCCTCAGCGCATAGAGCAGGGCGCCTTCGTCCTGGCTGCCGCCTGGCCTTACTTCCCGGCCGCCGCCATACACGTCGCCGTCGTCGATCCGGGCGTCGGGACCGGTCGCGCAGCCATAGCGTTGGAATCGCGGCAAGGCACTTTCGTGGGCCCCGACAACGGGATTCTCTCGGCCGCCTTGCCAGACGAGGCGCGGCCAGCCTCCTCAGAGGGCCCGCGGCGCGTTTCGTTGCCGGCGGGCCATTCAGCCCGCTGCCTGAGCAACGACCGCTATCATCGCCAGCCGGTCAGCGAAACCTTCCACGGCCGGGATATCTTCGCGCCGGTCGCCGCTCACCTCTCGCTGGGAGTTCCCTTAGAGGAGCTTGGCCCCAGCCTGTCCGAAGTCGTGGCGCTGCCGCCTTTCCGCGCCGCTCCACAGGCGGATGGTGCGCTGGCAGCGCACATCGTCCACGTGGACCACTTCGGCAACCTCGTAAGCGACGTTCATGCCGAGCAGCTACGGTCCAACCGGATCACGGCGCACATCCGCGGCCAGCGCATAGCGGGACTGGGACATACGTATGCGGAATCAGAAGGGTTGGTCGTGCTGATCGGCAGCAGCGGCTTCCTGGAGGTGGCGCTACGCGCAGGGAGCGCGGCGAAGGAGATCGGGGCCGATGTCGGCGAACCCCTCGTCGTTCGCAGCGCCCTCTAGGGCAGCACGACCACCGGCACCTGCACGACGCCCTTGGGCGTGCCCGTCTCCGTCGTCTCCTGGTACACCCAGAGACAGAACGATGTCGGCTCGTTGATGTTGCTGATCACGACGTCGGCAGCGAAGGGCTTGGCATTTTCGGTTATCTCCAACCCAGGCGGGGCCACCCTGTACGTGCGCGGCTGCGGCGGCAGGTCCAGCACCTGGATCACCTCTTGTTTGGCGTTGACGATGGCCAAGGCCACACCCTTGTCCTCGAACCCGATGTTAGACCCCCAGCCCCGCACGTGGATCGGCACCTTCACCTGCTGGTCCGGCTTGGGCTCTTCTATCTGCAGGAGAGAGGAATGGGCCGGATCAGGGTTGGGGGCGCACACCTTCAACGGCGCTGGCGACGGCGTGACCGAAGGCGCCGTCGTTTTCCGCGGCTTGGCCGTCGCCTCGCCGGTGGGCGAAGGGATCTTCACCACAATGCCGTCCGACGCTGCCCCCCCCTGCGTGTCTCCACCACCGCAGGCCAGCGCCACCACGCCGGACACCAGGGCCAGGGAAAGGAGAAGCGCCCGCAGGTTGCTCACCGAAGGTGGTATCAGCCGCCTGAACATTCCATACGTATCAACGCGCGGCGGACGCTTCGCGTTGCTCATCACGCGTGCTAGAATCGCCGGTGACCCGCTCACGCGCAACCGCTATGTCCATCGTCTTCATCGGCACGCCCCACTTCGCTGTCCCTTCGCTCCGTCGCCTTGCCGCCGAAGGCTACGAGATCGCCACAGTCATCACTCAGCCTGACCGGCCCGCCGGCCGTGGCCGCCGGGCCAGGCCGTCGCCCGTGAAGCTGGCCGCGCTGGAGCTTGGCCTACCGCTATTCCAGCCACCAACCCTGCGCGATCCAGACGCGCTGGCTGCGGTCGCGGCCATCGCCCCGCAAGGCGTCATCGCTGTGGCCTACGGGCAGATCCTACGGCCGGAACTCCTGGACATCCCTCCTCGAGGTGTCCTAAACGTCCACCCCTCTCTGCTGCCACGCTACCGCGGCCCGTCGCCCATCCCTGCGGCCATCCTGGCCGGCGATGACGAGACCGGCGTGTCGATCATCCTGATGGACGCCGGCATGGACAGCGGCCCGATTCTAGCCCAGCGCCCTCTCCGCATCGATCCGTCTGACACAACCGATTCCTTGAGCCAAAAGCTGGCCCAGATGGCCGCGGAGCTGCTGGCGGAGACGCTGCCCCGCTGGCTCAAAGACGAGATTGCACCGCAGCCTCAGGACAGCTCCCTGGCCACAAGGTGCCCGCTCCTGCGCAAGGAGGACGGCGAGATCGACTGGACGCGTCCCGCGCTGCATATCTGGCGACAGGTGCGGGCCTACAACCCCTGGCCCGGCGCCCACACCCGCCTCGACACGGAACCTCTGCAGATCTGGCAGGCCTGGCCGCTGCGGGGCGATAGCGGCTCGTCCCCAGGGACGGTCGTCGCCCTCCTACCGGAGCAGCGCACACAGCTACCGACGGGCGTCGACGCTGAGGCGTTCGCCGTCCAGACCGGCGATGGCCTCCTGGCCGTCCTTTCGCTACAGCGAGCGGGCCGCAAGGCGCTCTCCGCCGGCGAATTCGTGCGCGGTATGCCCGGCATCGTCGGCCGGCGCCTTGGCTGAGTGCGTCCATTACCGCCGCGCACGCCTAACTGACAGGAACGGTTACTGCTCGCTCTCCTCGGCTGGCGCCTCGGCGGCCGCCGCCTCCGCGGCTTCCGCTTCCGCCGCCTCGGCCGCCGCCACCTCCTCCTCGACCACCAGCTCGACAGCCGGCGGCGCCACCTTGGCCACCACCTGCTCCATGTCCGTGAGGACCGTCACACCCTCCGGAATCGGAAGGTCCGACACCTTTACTGCGTCGCCAATCTCTTCCAGCCCCGAGACATCGATTTCAATGAACGAGGGCACGTCCGTGGGCAGCGCCTCCACCGCGACGTGGTCCAGGCCATGCATCAGGATGCCGCCCAGGCGGTCCACCGCCGGCGCCAGCCCGACGAGGTGCAACGGCACGTCCAGGCGCACCTTCTCCTTCAGCGATATCTGCAGGAAGTCCACGTGCAGAATGGCATCGGACACCGGGTTCTGCTGCACAGCGCGCACGAACGTAGGGCGCGCCTCTTGCCCGTCCAGCCGCAGATAGACGATGTCGTTGCGGCCAGCTGTGCGCAGCACGTGCTTCAGTTCGTCCGTGGAGACCTGTATAGCCAGCGACTCAACGTGGTGACCGAAGATGTTGGCCGGCGTCAACCCGGCGCGCCGCAGCACCTTCACCTTCTTGCCCAGCACCTCGCGCGGGACGACTGTCAGCTCTGTTCTCGTGGCCTCTACCATCAGACTTCTCCTTGTGATACGCAATTCAGATTAGCGGAGGCCATCGACCACCGTCAACGCCGATGCTCCCCGCCGGACCGGTAGCGCCATATCTTGACAAGCCATGTCGCCCTGCCGATCATGTAAGTGCGCACGCACGCACCAATTCCCTGGAGGACCCATGATCTCTCCGGCGACCGCCAAACGCGGCAAGCGAGACAAGTTGCTGCGTCAGAGCGCTCTCATAGAGGCCGCCAACGCCGTCTTCGCCGAGCACGGCTACGACGGCGCCACCACCCGCCAAATAGCAGAACGCGCCGGCTGCTCCGAGGGGCTCATCCACCGCTACTTCAGCGGCAAACGCGGCCTCCTGCTGGCCATCCTGGACAGCAAGGCCGCCAACATCGTCGCCGAGTTCGAATCCGCGCTACCTGACTGCCCGACCATCCCAGAGGAGATCGAACAGCTCCTCCTCTGGCACCTGGACGTGATGTGGGAACGCCGCGATTTCATGCGCGTCGCCGTCTCCCAGGCCACCATCGATCCCGAGACGGGACGCATCATCGGCAGCGGCATCAACAAGCGGCGCGTAGATCTCATCATTGAGAAGCTGCTCCGCCATCAAACCGCCGGGCACATACGCCCGGACGTGGACCTGGAAGCGGTAGCGCACTCCGTCGCCGGTCTCGGCTTCGCCATCGGATTCGTCTTCCGGGTCTGTTTCGACGAGGAGAGGGAGCTCGCCCGGCGCATACTCGTCGGCGCAGCAGACGCGATCAGCCGCGGCGTCGCTCCGCCGCCGGCGGACGGAAACACGCACCGATGACTTGCTATCCACTATCAACTATCGACTAGTCAGGAGGCGCCCGTGAAGCTAGGATTGGCTACCGGCTACTGGAGCTCCGGCCCGCCCGCCGGAGTGCAGGAGAGCATCGCCGAAGCGGAGCGGTTGGGCTTCGATTCCATGTGGACGTCCGAAGCCTACGGCTCGGACTGTCTCACTCCTCTGGCCTGGTGGGGCGCCACCACCACACGCCTCAAGCTCGGCACCTCCATCGCCCAGATCTCCGCCCGCACTCCCGCCGCCACGGCCATGGCGGCGATAACCCTCGATCACCTCTCCGGAGGCCGCTTCATACTCGGGCTCGGCGCATCCGGCCCTCAGGTCGTCGAGGGCTGGTACGGCCAGCCTTACCCCAGGCCCCTGGAGCGCACCAGAGAGTACGTACAGATCATCCGCTCGATCATCGCCCGCGAGCAGCCTGTCGCGTTCCAGGGGCGGCACTACCAGCTGCCTTACCAGGGCGGGACCGGCCTGGGCAAGCCCCTGAAGTCCACCGTCCACCCGCTGCGCCCGGACATCCCGATATACCTCGCCGCCGAAGGGCCGAAGAACGTCGCCCTGGCGGCGGAGATCGCCGACGGCTGGCTGCCCATGT
>JBGPMY010000022.1:0-12827 GCA_041487235.1 Dehalococcoidia bacterium | reverse complement strand
GCGCCAGCGCGCTGGTACCCCTGGCCGAGGACGGGCATATGACGGCTCCCCGGCCGTTTGGCAGTGCACGAAGGACAGATGTGATCTCAGCGGGGGTAACGGCGGGCACGTCGGCAAGGACGACCAGCAGGACAGCGAGGCCGCGAGGCGACATAACGCTGAGGCCGTGAGCGAGCGCCTGGTTGATGCCGCGGAGCGACGGAGGCTCCCGAATCGCTTCGGCGCCGAGAGCGACGGCGCGAGACAGCACGTCCGCGTCCGGGCTGACGACGCCGATGAGGTCGATGTCCGGAACCGCTTGCAGCGCCGTTAGGACGTCCTCCAGCATCGCCAGGGCCAGGCATCGTCGCTCGTCCTCGCGCAGGAGCGCGGCGAGGCGCCCTTTCGCCTGATCGAGGGCTTTGGCCGGAACCAGGGCGGCGATCACCCCGGTACCCCCACCGCTTTCAGCACGGCGCGGGCCAGGGCGGCCTTCTTCTCCATCGAACCCATTATCGTGTCGGTGACGGCTACGTCCAACCCAAGCGCCTCGATCTCAGGCTTGAGATCGGCGTCCTTGCCGTCGATGACCAGAACGTCCAGGAAATCCTGGTAGAGGCGCGCGATGCTCGTGGCGCTGGCGGCCAGCCCCTGGTCGCGCAGCATGCGGTCGGCCGGGCCCTTGAGCGCGCGGCCGCCGACGATTGGACTGACTGCGGCGATGCGGGCGGAGGTCTGGCGCAGCGTGTCTCGGACTCCGGGGACGGCCAGGATGGGGCCGATGCTGACCAACGGGTTCGATGGCGTGAGAACGATGGCGTTGGCTTCGTGTATCGCCTCCAGGACTCCGGGCGCGGGGCGTGCCTCGTCGGTGCCCTGGAAGATGATCTCGTGGACGTGGCCTTCCGTTCGGCGACGCACGAAGTAGTCCTGGAAGTCCAGCACGCCCTCATCCGTGCGGATCTTGGTGCGCAAGGGATCGTCCGTCACCGGGATGATGCGCGCCGGCACCAGCAGCGCCCCGGCGATCTCGGCCGTCGCCTCGGACAGCGTCCGCCCTCGGCGGAGCAGGTCTGTGCGCGTGATGCAGGTGGCCAGGTCGCCGTCGCCCAGGCGGAACCAGGTGTCGTAGCCGAAGCGGGAGATCGCCTCCAAGACGCCGAACGTGTCACCCCTGACGCCGAAGCCGCGCTCCTCGTCGGCGAGCCCCGCCAGATGGTAGAGGACGATATCGATGTCCGGCGAAACGTGGAGCCCGAAGAACTCCGCATCGTCGCCGACGTTGGAGATGATCGTGACGTCGGAGGGCCGATGCACGGCCAGCAGGCCCTGGAGGAAGCGGGCGGCCCCCACGCCGCCGGCGAGGACGGTGATCACCGGGGATGGAGGTTGGAGGGCTGGCGAGTCAGCGTGGATATCACGGGCAGAATTGTAGCACCGTAGGGGGCGGTCGCGACGCCGTAGGGGCGGTTCGCGAACCGCCCCTACACGCGTTTGTCGGCCTGCGTCAGCGCCAGCTGCCGCGTTAGCTGCATCTGCCCCACGTGCTCGCGCAGGTGCTCCAGGGCGTGGATCAGCGCCCAGGCGGCGTGCACCTGCTCAGGCGCTCCGGCACGCGGGCGCGGGTGCGTCCGCCGCAGCGCCGACCAATCGACCTCGCCGTCCTTGCTCACGAGTGCCAGGCAATCCCGCGAGATGTCGTCTAGCAGGCGGAGCAGCGATTCAGCGTCCAGGGCCGAGACTCGGAACTCAGAGTCGCGGTCGCGTTCCGGCAATGGCTCGCCCAGGGCAACGCTGAGCCAGGACCGGGTGCTGTGCAGCGAATGCGTGGCCAGCACCGCGATGGAGTTGGTATCGTCGCCGGCGGGGCGCCAGTTGAGGGCCTCCGTTGTCAGCCCCTCGACGCACAGGCGTATATCAGCGAAGGAGCGCGAGAGCACCTCTCGCGCGGCGGTCAGGATGGGGTCAGTGGTCACGGGGGAGATTGTAGCACTGAACGGATCGACAACGGATTGGTGGAACGGATAAACGGATGGCGGCCGTGCGTTGTATGTGGGTCGAAGATGTGCTGACGCGAGTTTCTGTAGGGGCGGTTCGCGAACCGCCCCTACACCGGCGACAGGCTGAAGCCTGTTCCACCCCGCAGTGCGTGCTACAGCGCCACCTCTACCACCGTCACGCCATCGCCGCCGGCGCGGGGCTCTGCGGTGGCGTGGCGCCGCACGAGAGCGTGCCGCTTGAGCATCTCGCGGACGGCGCGGCGCAGGGTGCCGGTGCCCTTGCCGTGGATGATGCGCAGCTCGCCGACGCCCGCCCGCGCCGCCTGGTCGATGCGCTGGTCGATGAGCAGGAGCGCCTCGTCCACCGTGAGCCCGCGCAGGTCCAGTTCGGGCGAGACATGAGACATGAGACTGGGGAAAGCGTATGCGTTCGGTTCACGGGTCTCCTGGCCCGTGTCCCCCGCCTCGACTCGCTCGATCTGCTTGACGTTGATGCGGGCGCGCAGGGCCCCCAACTTGACATCGAGCTCACCCTGGGCGTCCGGCGCGGAGATCGCCTCGCCGGGGGTGGGCACGTCCAGCAGGTAGACGCGGTCGCCGGGCTGGATGGCGGGCAGCGGGCCGCGGCGTGGCCGTCGTCGCTTGCCCTCGATCTTCTTGGCGGACTCCGCCACGACGTCGACCTCCGCCTGGACGGCCTCGACGGCGGCGGCGCGCTCGAACACGGTCAGCCGCTCCGCCCGCTGCAGCTCGCGCAGCGCCTCGCGCAGGCGGGTGCGGGCCTGCTGCAGCTCCGCCTCCATCTCCTGACGCGTGCGCTCGATCAGCCGCTCGCGGTTCGCTTCCAGCGACTTCAGCTCCTTGGTCACGCGCTCGCGGGCGCGCTCCGCCTCCCGCGCGGCGGTTCGCTGGGTGGCGCTGGCCGATTGCGCGGCCTCGCGCTCGCGGTGGAGGTCGCTGATCATCGATTCCACCGCCAGCCGGTCGGGATCGATGCCGGCGCGCGCTTCCTCGAGGATCTGCGGTGGCATCCCTAGCCGCTGGGCGATGGCCAGGGCGTTGGACTGGCCGGGCAGCCCGATGTGAAGCCGGTAGGTGGGCGCCAGCGTCTCCGCATCGAACTCCACCGAGGCGTTGGTCACCCCGGGTGTGACGTGGGCGAACGCCTTCAGCTCGCCGTGGTGGGTGGTGGCCACGGTCAGGCAGCCCATGTCCAGCAGGTGCGTCAGGATCGCCTTGGCCAGCGCCGAGCCCTCGACGGGGTCCGTGCCCGCCGCCAGCTCGTCCAGGAGGACGAGCGAGTTCGCGGTGGCGCCGCCCAGGACGGAGATGATGTTGCCGATGTGCGAGCTGAAGGTGGAGAGCGACTGCTCGATGGACTGCTCGTCGCCGATGTCGGCGTAGACGGCGTCGAAGATGGGGAGGCGGGAGTCGGTGTCGGCGGGGATGGGCAGCCCCGCCTGCGCCATGAGGGCCAGCAGGCCGACGGTCTTGAGGGCCACGGTCTTGCCGCCGGTGTTGGGGCCGGTGATCAACAAGATACTGAACGCCTTCCGCTCAGAGGCCGGAGGTAGGAAGTTGGAGGTTGGAACCTCCTCCCCGTCCCCAATCCATACAGTCACCGGAACCACTTGCCCCGAAAGCAGCGGATGGCGCGCGTTGGTCAGGAGGAGGGCGCCCGGCTGGTTCAGCAGCCACGGCTGGTCGTGGCCGGCTGCCCCGACCGAAGGATCGTGCGGCAGTTCTTTCGCGCCCAGCGCCTCGCCCAGACGGGCCTTGGCCAGCGACAGATCGATCTCGGCGAGCGCCTCGATGGCGGCCACGATCTCGTCTGCCCGGCTGCCGACGCGGGCGGATAGGTCGCGCAGAATGCGGGCGATCTCCCGCTGCTCCTCGGCCAGCAACTCGCGCCAGCGGTTGCCCATCTCCACCGTCTCCAGCGGCTCCATGAAGACGGTGGCGCCGGAGGTAGAGACGTCGTGCACGATGCCGGGCAACTGCGAGCGCAGTTCCGACTTGACGGGGATCACGTAGCGTCCGTCGCGCAAGGTGATGATCGGCTCCTGAACGGCGCTGCGGCCCGAGTTGACGATCTGCTGCAGGCGGGAAGTGAGGCGGTCGTGGGTAACGCGGGAATCGCGCCGCAGTTGCGCCAGGACCGGCGAGGCGGAGTCGACGACCTCGGCGCGGGCGTTGATGACGCGGGCGATGTCTGCGGTCAGCTGCCGGAAGTCGGCGATGCGGTCGGCGATCTCGGCCAGAAAGGGGAGGTAGGCGAGCAGCCGCGAGATCGTCTCGTGGATGGTGCGGGACAGCGCGAGTGTGGCCTGGACGTCCAGCAGCTCCGCCGGCTCCAGTGTATGGCCGAGGGCCGCCTGGTGTACCAGGACGCCCACATCCCGGGCCTCGGCGAGCGAGGTGCCGGGCTTCATCTCCAGCAGACGCCGCGCCTCCGCCGTCAGGCGCTGGCGGTGCAGCACCTCGCGGTATTCGGACGACGGTAGGAGCGCCTGCGCTAGGGCGCGTCCTGGCGCCGTCTGGCAGAGGCCGGCCAGCCGGGCGATGACCTTGTCGTATTCGAGTGTGATCAGCGATTTGGCGGGCGTTGTCATGCGTCTAGTTTAGCGCAACGCCTCCGCTCTCCGTGGGTGCGCGCATCGGGACGTCTTCGTAGGGGCGAGGCTCGCCTCGCCCTGCCACGCCGAGCCTCCCTGCATCCGTTCCCGCATCCGTTCGGCCTGAGCCTGTCGAAGGCCTTCGTTGTCATCGTCCCGTGAGAAAGCCCGGACGAAGCCCTTCGACTGCGCTCAGGGCGAACGGAAGGAGATCGACCGCCCGCTTCTAGTGCGGTGTGTGGGTGACGCCGCGCGAGGCGCACCAGGCGTCGTACTCCGGCACCTTTTCGCCGACGACCCAGAGGAAGAAGTAGCATCCCGTCTCGCCCAGGAAGCGGAAGCGCTTGCGCAGGTCGGCCACGCAGGGTTCGAAGTCGCCGTGAGAGCGCAGGTAGCGCTGGAAGGAGCCGTGCTGCTCCTCCAGGTCCAGCATCTGCCGCGCGTTGTCGACGATCGCTTCCAGCTTGCGGCGGTTGCGAATCACGCGTCTGTCGTTGACCAGCTCCTCCATCTCCTTGCCGGTCAGGGACGCCACGGCCAGCGGCTCGAAGCCGCGAAACGCCTCGCGAATCCCCGGCCACTTGGCGTCCACGACGCGCCAGGAGATGCCGGACTGGAAGACGGCCTTGCTCATTACCTCCAGGTAGTCGCCGAGGCTCTCGGGCACTATCTGCTCGGGTGCGCCGGGCATCGCTAGCTCCTTTCCGTAGCGGGCGCCTGCCCCATCCCTTCTTCGTCGAACTCCGGCACCTGGGACGTGACGAATTGCTGGATACCGTCGCGCAACTCCCCCTCACCTTCGAACAGGTGCTCCAGCCCCCACTGGCCGATGGCCCGCAGCACGGGGACGAGGGACCGCCCCTTGTCGGTCAGGCAGTATTCGGCGCGCAACGGATGCTCGCTGTAGACGCTGCGCTCGATGAGCTGGTGCTCTTCCAGCCGCTTCAGTCGCTCGGAGAGCAGCTTCGGCGGCAGACCCGGAGAGGAACGCAGGAACTGGTTGAAGCGGCGCCTGCCCAGGAACAGGTCGCGGAGCAGCAGCATCGTCCAGCGGTCGCCGATAATGTCCAGCGTGCGGGCGATGGGGCAGACCTGGTTGTACGGCTTCTTCGCCACCATTTCAAGGAAAGTTTACAGGAGAGGCTTGACACATTCAAGGAACTAACTATACTGAATGAAGTCCAGCCAGCCCCGAGGCACTCAGAAGGAGGTCAAGCGATGGTTTCAGCCACGTCTTTGCAGGCCCAGATGGAGCAAAAGGTACGGGAAATCAAGGATGTAGTCGCCGGCATCAGCGACGAGCAGGCGTCGCGCCAGCCAGCGTCGGGAGAATGGTGCGTGAAAG
Source organism: Dehalococcoidia bacterium (assembly GCA_041487235.1). Taxonomy (GTDB): domain Bacteria; phylum Chloroflexota; class Dehalococcoidia; order SM23-28-2; family RBG-16-64-32; genus JBGPMY01. Next base: position 6,888 of record JBGPMY010000022.1, on the reverse strand, counting down.
AGGTGCTGTCCCACCTGACCGGCAGCGAGACGGCCAGCTTCCGGGACGGCCTGAATCGCTTCCTGGAAGAGGACACGCCCGAGATGGACCTGACGCCGGGCCAGTCCTACTATGGCCCCCAGCGCGAGCAGGCCTCGGTCTCCGAGCTCCTGTCCGGGGTCGAGCAGCAGTATGGAGAGATCGGGAAGTTCCTGGCCGGCCTAAGCGAGGAGCAGCTGGCGCGCAAAGCCCACATAGCGTTCCTCAAGGAGACTCCCCTGGGCGAGTACCCAACTCTGGCCCAGTGGGCGTCCGCGATCATGAACTTCCACCTGAACGAGCACATCAACCAGTTGCGCAACCTCCGCGGGTGACATTTCCGTAACAGAAGTGGCACGTCCGTCCCGTAGGATGGGCGGCAACGATTTCCAACTAAAGTAAGGAGGACTGATGGGACGCCCGGTCGTACATTTCGAGATCAACGGCAAGGACGCCAAGAAGCTGCACGACTTCTACGGCAGCCTGTTTGACTGGCACATCGACGCCAACAACCCCGTGAACTACGGTGTGGTGGACACCCACAGCGAAGGTGGCATCGGCGGCGGGATAGGCTCGGGAGACGGCCCCAACCAGGTGACTTTCTACATTCAGGTGGAGGACCCGCAGGCGTACCTGACCAAGATTGAGGCCAAGGGCGGGAAAACCGTCGTTCCCGTCACCGAGATACCCGGCATGGTCACTTTCGCGCAGTTCGCGGACCCGGAGGGGAACATCGTCGGCCTGGTCAAGGCAGAGCAGCCCAGGGCCTAGGCTAGATAAGGAGAGTCGCGATGATAAAGGGAGTGCAAAGTGTCATCATCTGGACGGAAGACCTGGGGCGGCTCATGCCCTTCTATCGGGATGTCGTCGGCCTGACGCCGGCGATGGAGGGAGACGCCTTCACCGTGTTCCAGGCGGAGTCCGGCGCGCAACTGGCGCTAGGCCAGCACAGCGAGGTGAAGGGGCCTTCGCGCGATCCCAATCGTGTGATGGTGGACCTGGGCGTCGACGACTGCCGAGCCGAATACGAACGACTGAACGCCAATGGTGTGCAGTTTGTTCGCCCGCCCGCCCAGGAACAGAACGGTATGTGGATCGCCACGCTGAAGGACCCGGACGGCAACCTAATACAGCTGTTCCAGGACGCCTAGGTCGAGATGAAGGTGCGCGTCAAGGCGCGGGAGTCGTCAGCGCCCATTTGACCGCCTCGACCAGCGAGCGGTCCTGCGCTGCGCCAACCGTTCGCGGGTCCAGCAGCAGCGCGTCGCGCTCGATACGAGCGATGACCGGCGGATCGCCGGTGCGCAGCCGCCGGGCCAGGTCGCTGATATACGCGCCCTCGCCTGGAATCGCGACCAGCTTCGTGGGGAGGCTCTCCTCCGGCAGGCTGCCGCCGCCGATCATCGACCGCCCGTCCACGACCCGAGCCGGCGCGCCGATCGCCCTCGCCCAGCGTCGCGCGCGGCGCTCGACCGAAGCCACCGGCATCGAGATCATGCGCCACACCGGCGCCTTGTCCAGCGCCTCGCCGCGCAGGTAGTGCAGGAGTGTGGCGTGGAGGCCGGCGATACTGGCCTTGTCCATGCGCAGGGCACGCGCCAGCGGGTGCCGTCGCAACTGTTCGATGAGCTGCGCGCGGCCGACGAGGATCCCGGCTTGCGGGCCGCCCAGCAGCTTATCGCCGGAGAAGAGCGTTAAGTCCGCTCCGGCGCTGACACTCTCCTGGACGGTCGGCTCCGGGGCCAGGCCGAAGGCAGTCGTATCGATGAGACAGCCGGACCCGATGTCATCCAGCAGCAGCAGTCCGTGCTCGTGGGCCAGTCGGGCCATGTCCTGGATCGAAGGCGACTCCGCGAAGCCGATGATGCGGAAGTTGCTGGCGTGCACGCGCATGATGGCAGCGGTCTGCGTCGTGATGGCGGCCTCGTAATCGCGGAGGTAAGTGCGGTTCGTGGTGCCGACCTCCACCAGCCGCGCGCCGGACTGGCGCATCACGTCCGGGATGCGGAAGCCGCCGCCGATCTCCACCGCCTGACCGCGAGAGATGATGACTTCGCGGTCGCGGCAGAGGGCCGATAGCGCCAGCAGGAGGGCGGCAGCGTTGTTGTTCACGGCCGCGGCGGCCTCGGCGCCTGTCAGCTGCCGCAGAATGGGCTCCAGGTGTACGTGCCGCGAGCCGCGCTCGCCCGCCTCCAGGTCGAACTCCAGGTTGGAGTAGCCCTGCGACACTGCCGTCATCGCGGCGATCGCCTCGTCGGAGAGCGGCGCGCGGCCCAGGTTGGTGTGGATGATGACGCCCGTGGCGTTGATCACGGGTCTGAGAGACGGCTGGAAGACGGCCTGCGCCAGGCCCAGCACCGTCTCCACCAGCTGCTCCTCGGTGGGCGCTCGCTGACCCTCGCCGATGGCGCAGCGGGCGGATTCCAGCGCTTGCCTGGCGAGCTGGGTGACCACCAGCGTTGCGTCGTCGCTCAGGGCACGGATTCGCTCGTGGGCCAGCAACCGGTCGACGGACGGAAGAGCGCGGTACGGGTTATCGGTGGTCATGGCAGGTTCTACGTAGCGGGAGATTGGGTTGCGCGCGATGCCGCGAGAACTGCGGGCAGGCCGAAGAGCATTAGCACGGGCGGTAGGAGAAGTCCTATGCCGGAGACATTCATGAGCACCAGGGTGGGTGCCGCGCCCAGTAGAACGCCCGCCGCTCCTAGAAGCGGGCGTTTTCTAGCGATGGTCGGTGCGGCAGCCACCAATCCGCCTCCCCCCGCGATGACCAGCCCAAGTAGCGCCTCTTCCGGATGCCTGTCACAGTTGAACCGCGTCTCGATTTGCTGGCCGTCGGCGGTGACGGTGACTGATGTCCCGCTGCACTGGACGGATACAGAGAACCCGAAAACGGCAATCCCGATGAAGACCTGGACTATAGCCAACACGACGGTTGAGCCCACCAGAACGTGTGTTAACCCTACCAGAACTTGCTTCATGAACCTCGCTACGCCCTGATTGTAGCACCACCGCCGCGGGTGCTTCTTCAGCAGTCGGGTTCACCGCAGTCGACGACCATTGTCGCCGGCCCCTGTTACAATCGCGCTGGAGGACACTTCCTTGGCTGAAGAGCGGAACGCGAGAGACACAGGCGAAGGGCCGGCCCGTACGCCCGGCGTGTTCGACCAGGCGTTCCTGACGGGCGTCGAGGGCGTCACTGACGTGCTCCTCATCCGGCACGCCCAGGCGGCGTACGACCCGGGGGCAGTGGCTGGCGATCTGGTGGACCCGCCGCTGACGCAGCAGGGCAGGCTCCAGGCGAGGCTGCTGGGGGAGGCACTCTCGACGACGCACCTGGCAGCGATATTCGCGAGTCCGCTAAGGCGGGCGCTGGAAACGGCGCAGGCGATCCAGCAGCACCACCGACTCGAGCTAGACGTGATCCACGACCTGCGGGAAGTGGAGGTGTTCCGGGACGTCCCGCCGGACAAGACGCTACTCGAGTTCCTGGGGAAGGAGCTTCTGGACGCGGCCCGATTGCGGATGCTGAACGAGAGGAACTGGGATGTCTACCCGTATTCCGAGCCGAGCTCCGAGTTCAAGAAGCGCGCGATCAACGCCGTCGAAACGGCGATCGCGCGGAACGCCGGAGAGCGGATCGCCATCGTCTGTCACGGCGGCGTGATCAACGCTTACACGGGGCACATCATCGGCACGCCATACGATATGTTCTTCCGGCCGGCGAACGCTTCCGTGAACGTCGTCGCGGTGGGCGGTGGGCGGCGGGTCATCCGCCAGCTCAACGACACGCATCACCTGACGACGGCCGAAGGCGTCTTCGCCACGTACTGACCGCGGGCTCATCAGGCCGGCATTTCCTTGACCCTCCCTATGCAGGGCCATAACATGGCCGCAGAAGCCATGACTCAGACGCCCAACCTGCGCATACCCGGACCAACACCCGTGCCGCCCGATATCCTGGAGGCGGTGGGCCGGCCTATGGTCAACCACCGCGGCCGCGAGTTCGCGGCGCTGATCCAGCGCGCGGCGGAGCGCCTCAAGGACTTCTTCCTGACCAAGAGCGATGTCCTGATCCTCAGCACCTCCGGCACCGGCGGACTGGAATCGGCGGTAGTGAACACTCTGTCTCCAGGGGACAAAGTGCTGGCCGTCAGCATCGGCGCCTTCGGCGAGAGGTTCGCCGCCATCGCCGAGACCTACGGGGCGCAGGTCACGATGCTCTCCTACGAGTGGGGACAGGCCGCGCGACCAGACGACGTTCGCCAAGCTCTGGCAGAAGAGCCGGAGATCAAGGCCGTCCTGGTAACGCATAACGAGACGTCCACAGGGGTCACCAACCCGTTGGAGGAGATCGCGCGGGTGGTGCGCAAAGCCGATAAGCTGCTCCTGGTGGACGCCATCAGCAGTCTGGGCGCGGTTCCGCTGGAGATGGACGGCTGGGGCCTGGACGTCGTCGTCACCGGCTCGCAGAAGGGCTGGATGGTGCCACCCGGCCTGGCCTTCGTGGCCATGAGCGACCGAGGCTGGCGCGCCTACGAATCGTCGAAGATGCCGCGCTTCTACTTCGATCTGGGCAGGCACAGGGACATACTGCCCCGGGGCCAGACGCCCTGGACGCCTACGATATCGATCTTCTTCGGGCTGGACATCGCGCTGGAGCGGATGGCCGAAGAGGGGTTGGAGCGCATCTTCGCCCGGCACGCTCGTATCGGCCGCATGACGCGGGAAGGGGTGAAGGCGCTGGGGCTGGAGCTGCTGTGTGAGGATGAGCGCTTCGCCTCCGACACAGTGACGGCGATCAGGTGTCCGGAGGGGGTCGAGGTCAGCGCGCTGCGCAACCTGTTGGAGGACGAATACAGCGTGGTGCTGGCCGGCGGCCAGGGCAAGCTGACCGGCAAGATCTTCCGCATCGGGCACCTGGGGCTGGTCGAGGAGGAAGACATCCGCCAGGCGCTGCAGTCTCTGGAGCAAGCGCTGCCCAAGCTCGGTTACTCCTTGCCCGTAGCCCGATAACTTCCGCGCGGAATGACCTTCCGAATCCTGATCTGCGATCCGATAGCCGAAGAGGGCGTGGCCGCCCTTAGGAGCGCCGGCGCAGAGGTGGATGTCCGTACCGGTCTCCCCCCCGAAGAGCTGAAGAACATCGTAGACGGCTACGACGCTCTTGTCGTCCGCAGCGAGACCAAGGTCACCAAGGAGATCATCGCGGCCGCCGGCAAGCTGCAGGTCGTCGGTCGCGCCGGCATGGGTGTCGACAACATCGACGTGGCGGCCGCCACGGAGAGGGGCGTGGTCGTCGTCAACGCGCCCACTGGGAACACCACCTCCGCTGCCGAGCACACGATAGGGCTGATGCTGGCCCTGGCCCGCAACATTCCGGAGGCCAATCGCACCCTGAAGGCCGGGAAGTGGGACCGCAGCCGGTTCATGGGGATAGAGCTGCGCGGGAAGACGCTGGGGATCATCGGCTTGGGGCAGGTGGGATCGGAGGTGGCCCGCAGGGCGCGCGGGCTGGAGATGCGCGTGATTGCGCGGGACCCGTTCGTGCCGGAAGAGCGGGCGCGCGTGCTGGGCGTGGAGATGATGGGTCTGGAGGAGCTGCTCGCGCAGTCAGACTTCGTGACGGTGCACGTCACCCTGACGGAGAGCAGTCACGGCCTCGTCGGCGAGAAAGAGCTGCGCATGATGAAGCCGACAGTGCGCATCATCAACGTGGCCCGCGGCGGCGTCATCGACGAGGCGGCCCTGGAGAGGGCGCTGCGGGAGGGCTGGATCGCCGGCGCGGCGCTGGATGTCTTCGAGAAGGAGCCGGTGACGAGTCATCCTCTCTTCAAATCGGACCGAGTAGTCGTTACCCCGCACCTGGGGGCCTCGACGACGGAGGCGCAGGAGCGAGTGGCCCTGGACGTGGCGGAGCAAATACTGGCTGTCCTCAAAGGGCAGCCCGCCCGCTACGCCGTCAACGCGCCACTCATCTCCCCGGAGACGTACTCCTTCCTGGCGCCGTACATCCCCGTGGCCCAGAAGACCGGCTCGCTGGCGGTGCAGCTGTGCGAGGGCCAGATCGGCGATATCGAGATCGATTACGCGGGCGAAATCGCCACGCACGACCTCACGCCATTGAAGGCCGCCGTGGTGAAGGGGCTGCTGGCGCCGATAAGCGAGGAGCACGTGAACGTGGTCAACGTGGACATCGTGGCGCAGCGGCGCGGCTTACGTATCACCGAGAAGCAGAGCCCATCGCATGAGATTTACGCCAACCTGATCACTACCCGCATTCTGGGCAGCGCGGGCGAGACGAAAGTCTCCGGCACCATCGCCCACGACGGCCCTCACATCGTCCTGATCGACGACTTCTGGGTGGACGTGCCGCCCAGCGAGGGTTACTTGCTGCTGTGCGAGAACGTCGACCGGCCCGGCATGATCGGCGCCGTGGGCACGCTGATGGGCGAGTTCGGCGTCAACATCAGCTTCATGAACGTGGGCCGTCACGAGAAGCGCGGCGTAGCGCTAATGGTGCTGGCGCTGGACGAGACGCTCACGCCGGACCAGATCGCGCGCGTGAAGGAGATTCCGGGCATCGTGGGCGTGAAACTGGCGCGGCTGTAAGCCTGACGCCGCCTTTCGCTGGACGAAGGTCACAACGTGCGCGAGGGCACAGCGCGCTAATCTTCCAGCAGGTTGAAGACCAGGCCCGTCGGCACCTTGGGGTAGAAGAACGTCGACTTCTGGGGCATTCGCTCCCCGGAGTCAGCCACGCTCAAGATGCGGCTCACCGGCACCGGGTTCATCAGGACGGCGTAGCGGGCGCGCCCCGAGCGAACCGCTTCGATCGCGTCGCCGGCGTCCTCCGTAAACCAGAGTGCG
>JBGPMY010000021.1:0-12831 GCA_041487235.1 Dehalococcoidia bacterium | reverse complement strand
GCCGGCGCCCTAGCTCTCGCAGTGCGCCCCAGGAGACGAACACCGGATATTCGCCGCCCGCCGTTCGCACGATGCACGCCGCGCCCTCCGGGATCGAGTGCAGCGTCGCCGCTGGCGCGACGGCTTCGGCAGCCGCGATTTGCACTAGGCGCTCCGGGTCGGCGGTGGTTGCGGCGGACAGCTGCTCGTAGGCGCGCAGCACTTCGGCCGCGATCTCCGCTGGCGTCAGCTCGTCCGTGTGTACGGCCCAGTCGCACAGGGCGTAGAGGTGCTGGCGGGCCGCCTTCAGCCCGCGGATGCGCGGCAGCGGGTCGGTTGTGGCCAACAGTGGACGGTCCAGAGGCTCTTCGTCAGACCGGTCCGTGAGGCGGCTCAGGATCGTCTCCGGCCGCGCCTCCAGGCAGACGATGAAGCCGCCTTCCGCCATGAGGTGCCGGTTCTGCGGGCGCAGGACAGCGCCTCCGCCGGTGGAGATGACGACGCTTCCCCGTGAACAGGCCTGGCGCAGCGCTTCTGACTCCAGGTCGCGGAAGCGCTCCTCGCCCTGTTCGCGGAAGATATCGAGGATGCTCTTCCCCGCCGCCCGCTCGATGAGCGGGTCCGTATCGACGACCTCCCAGCCTAGGCGCGCGGCGATGATGGGCGCCACGACGCTCTTGCCGGTGCCGGAGAAGCCGGTAAGCACAATGCGAGAAGGACCGGCATGCCTCGCTGTGTGTGGATGCTTACTCAACCCACGTATACCTCTTCTATCTCCTATCTCCCCGAAGGCCAGGCTTTAGCCTGGCCGGCCCCGGCACCGCTCAGATACGCATCTATGTCCGTCCTCAACTTACCGCCGGCGGAACAATGCGGGTATTCCTCAGGCGCTGTGGCTAGACCAGCTTGTACCGGATTCTGATCTATGTACTCGACCCATCGCACGAGCTGCGCCTCCGTGCGAACAGCGGACTCGTAGTACCGTGATTGCCAGACGCTGCCGCCAAGTCCGGATTTGCTATTCCAGAGGCGTGCGAACCTTCCTTTAAGTGACTGCATTATCCGGCTCAGATCAGCAGCGGCACCAGGCACGACTATCAGGTGAATATGGTCCGGCATTACAACGTACGCAAGGAGAAGGAACGACAATTCGTCGCGAAGTTGACCCAGTTCCCTGACCACAAGCTCGGCCGCCGTGTGATTGCGGAATACTGGCGTTCTGTCCTTCGTGACGGACGTGACAAAGTACGGTTGGTTTGGTACGGCAGGATGATCTCTGGTTCCCATTACCGGAACGCGGCCAGGCTAAAGCCTAGCCTTCGGGATCGGTGAGGCGGTCGTCTGTTGCCTACGTCCTGCGGGCGAGCTGATCGTCTCCTGGTACGCCGTAGTGTCGAACAGTGCATCAGCCACGATTGCTGACGAGTCCGCGCCAGATCTTCTTCAGCGAGTGAACGTACTCAGAACCAGAGGGTAGATCGGGTCTACGGCCGAAGCCGGCCTTGATAATGGCCTCGATCTCCTCGTTGCTGAGCGATGAAGTACCGATTGGCTCCTCTAGTATTCTGCGGTATCGTGGGTCTTCCCAGATCGATCCCGGTTTTGGTCTCTTGGCTTTTTTCTCCCGCACCATCGCTAGGAAACCTCCGATCCCTTCCCCCGCGGGCCTATCGTCTTCTGGTAAGCCTCGAAGTTGCGGCGCGTCTCCTCCAGCGAGTCTCCTCCGAACTTCTCCAGCATCGCGCGGGCCAGCACGATGGCGACCATCGCCTCACCGATGACGCCGGCGGCGGGCACCGTGCAGACATCGGAGCGCTCGTAGTGAGCCTGGATCTCCTCGCCGCTGTGGAGGTCCACGGAGGGCAGCGGCTTGGAGAGGGTCGAAATCGGCTTCAGCGCCCCACGCACGACGACGGGCTCACCGTTGGTCATTCCGCCCTCGAGTCCGCCGGCGCGGTTCGTGGCGCGCCGCCAGGGGCGGCCGTCCCACTGCCGCGGTGGCAGGATGACGTCGTGCGCCTGCGAGCCGGGCCCGGCGGCCACGGCGAAGCCGCCGCCGATCTCGACGCCCTTGACGGCGTGGATGCTCATCACGGCCTGGGCCAGCTGGCCGTCCAGCTTGCGGTCCCACTGCACGTGAGAGCCGAGACCTATCGGCACGCCGGTCGCCCTCATCTCGAAGGTGCCGCCTAGCGTGTCGCCGGCCTCCTGCGCGGCGTCGATGGCGCGCACCATGCGCTCGCTGGCCTCAGGGTCGGCGCAACGGACGGGCGAGTCCTCTACAGCGTCCCAGTCCGGCTGCCCCTCTACGGGCGCGCAGATATCGCCGATGGAGACGGTGTGTGAGTGAACGTCGATCGCGAACTCCTCCAGGAAGCGGCGGCAGATGGCGCCGGCGGCCACTCGAGCGGCCGTCTCGCGGGCGGAGGCGCGCTCCAGTACGTTGCGGGCGTCGTCGAAGCCGTACTTCATGGCGCCAGCCAGGTCGGCGTGGCCGGGCCGCAGGCGCGTCACCTTCTTGGGCTCGCCGTCGTAGGGCCCCACCTGCATCACCTCGCTCCAGTCCTCCCAGACGCGATTGGCGATGACCATGGCGATAGGACTGCCGAGGGTGCGTCCGTGGCGGACGCCGCCCAGGATCTCCGCCCGGTCCTGCTCGATCTGCTGCCGGCGGGAACGGCCGTATCCGCCCTGGCGACGACGCAGGTCACGGGCGATGAACTCCTCCGTAAGGGAGAGACCAGCGGGAATGCCCTCCAGCACCGCCACCAGCGCTTGGCCGTGGGACTCCCCTGCTGTCAGTAGTCGAAGCTCGCTCATCGCCGCGCGGGCGCCCGGACGCCGTTCTTTCGGCCCTTGGGCGTCGATTTCGGTTTGGCCGTGGCGAGCGGCTCCACCGGGAGGGGTTGCCCCCGGTCTCCCAGGCGGTAGCGTCCGCCCAGACCCTCGACGATCTGGTCAGGGGACCAGTCCTCCCAGTCGACGGCTCGGGCGGCGTCCCTGTCCGCCGCGGTCGTCAAGATGCAGACGTTCCGCGTCGTGCCATCCGCCTCTCGAAAGCTGGTGTAGATATCGACTTGCACGCGTTGTGACCGGAAGTGCGGCAGTTCGTAGAGCAGCATATCGGCGGCGCGCGCCGTGATGGCGATGCCTTCCTGGAGTGGGTTCGTCACCTCAATCCAGCGTCCGTCCGCCAGCTTGTACTCGCTCTGCGCCTGGCAGGAGACCCGCACGAAATCTGGGCCGAGGTCTGTCAACTGCATGGACTGGACGCCGCGCCACACGTCGGAGGCGACGGCCTTCGGCCGCTTCATGGAGCGCCAGGCGCTGATGGCGTCTTCCACGATGTCGCGAATCACTTTCACGTCGCCGGCCTCCGCCGCCTTGCGCCAGGCCTGCGCCGCGCGCGTCCCCTGGATGACGACGTAGGCGAAGATCAGGAACAGGATCGAGAGGCCGAGAAGAGCCCACTCCATGACTAGCCGCCGCCCTTCGGCGATGCTATGGCAAGCGCTTTGCGCGCAGCCTCGAACATTATGTCGATCGGTGCCTCCCGTCCCGTCCACATCTGGAATGACGCGGCGCCCTGGTAGATGAGCATGGGGAGGCCGCCCAGGACTCGCGCGCCGCGGTTGCGGGCGGCAGACATGAGCCTGGTCTCGGCGGGAAGGTAGACGAGGTCATAGACCAGTACGCCCGAATGTATGATGTCCAACGGCACAGGGGATTCCGTCTCCTCAAGAGTGCCGGCTGAGCCGACTGAAGTACAGTTTACCAGAAGGTCGCAGCCGGCCGCCGAGGCAGCCCACGAGGCGTACATGTCCGGCAGCGCGTGAAGTTCGCTATCGCCCGCCAGCGGCGTCAGCTCTCCAACGAGCTTCGTTGCGCGAGAGAAGCTGCGGTTGATGACTGTGACGGAGGCGGCGGCGGCCTGAATGAGCGCTACGACGACCGCTCGCCCGGCGCCCCCGGCGCCGGCCACCAGCGCCCTGCGTCCGCCCGGATCGAACCCGGCGTCCTGGCGCAACGCGCGCAGGAACCCTTCGACGTCGGTGTTATGCCCGTGCAGTTGCCCTTCGCGATTGATCACCGTGTTGACGGCGCCGACCGTGCGCGCAACGTCATCGAGCGCGTCCATCATGGGCAGGATCGCCTCTTTGTGCGGGATGGTGACGTTGGCGCCGAGCACCGCCGGCGCGCGCAGGCCGGCCACCCGCGTCGCCAGCCCATCCGCGGGCGTCGGCCACGCCTCGTAGACGATCTCCAGGCGCAGGTGGTCCAGCGCCGCCTGCTGAAAGTCGGGCGAGAGCGACTTCGCGCCTGGGGCGCAGATGACTCCGAGATACTTCATGAGAGGCGAACTCCGCCCGTTCTCCCTGAGCCTGTCGAAGGGTTTCGCCCCATCCGCCCGTTCGTCCTGGGCGCGCCGAAGGGCCGGCGGCTGACTTGGGCGCCGCAAGCAGCGCCCCTACGATGGACTCTCGTGGGCGGCGCACCGGCCATGCATGTCCTCAGAGGGCAATCCATCATCATTGGCCGCGGTACTTGTCCACGTTGCGCTGGTGCTCCGCCAGCGTCGCCGCGAAGGCGTGCGACCCGTCCGGCTTGGCCACGAAGTAGAGGTAGTTGGTGTCCGCCGGCTTGACGACGGCGAGAATGGAGTCCAGACCCGGACTGCAGATGGGGCCGGGCGGCAACCCGCGGCTGCGATAAGTGTTGTAGGGTGAGTTCGCCTGCAGGTCCGCCTCCGTCAGCTCTTGCTTCCAGTAGCCGTACTGCTGAACGCTTTCGGGGTCTTGGGCCACGGCGTACTGAACCGTCGGGTCGGCTTCCAGAGGGATGCCCCGCCGCAGGCGGGTCAGGAACACCTGAGCCATGATCGGCCGCTCCGACGGCACGCGGGCTTCGCGCTCTATGATCGAGGCCAAAGTGACCGCGTCGTTCAGCTTCAGGCCAGCGTTCTTGGCGGCGTTGCGCACATCGGCCCCAACCTGCTGGTAGAACGCGTTCAGCATCTTCGCCACAACGTCTCGGCCGGTGTCAGCCCGGCGGATCGGATACGTGGCTGGGAAGAGATACCCTTCCAGGGTCTGATTGCGCTGCAGATCGGCGAGAAAGTCGAAGCCGTAGTCTTTGGCGCTCGCCGCCGCCAGGAACTCATCTTTGGGGATTCCTTGCTCCGCCACTGCGTCTGCGATCTGCCCCAAGCGCCAGCCCTCGATGACCGTCACGGAGCGCGTAGAGATCGCGCCGCTGCGCATGCGGTATATCACCTGCAGGACGGCCGAGCCACGGTCGAACTCGTAATCGCCGGCTTGGAGATCACGATCGTAGCCGAGGAGGGCGACGAGGACGCGGAACTGGGTGGCGGAGGCTATCACGCCGGCGTCCTCCAGTCTGTTGCCGATCTCCTGGGAGCTCATGTTGGGGTCCACAGTCACCTCTACCGGCTCGCCAGGCGGCTTGTCGCTGGGCGCGTAGCTGGCCACGTCCGGGATGGAGTCCGAGTTGCGAGTGATCTGCCAGATCGCCAGGCCGGTCATGAGAACGCTAGCCCCAAAGGCGGCGATGAGGACCAGCCGTGATCTATCCATAGGACGCGAGGCTGTCCAGGTACGCCTGGAGCAGGATGGCGGCCGCCGCGGCGTCCCGACCGGCATCGGCGCTGCGCCTCGATCTGGTTCGGCGTTGGCCTCTCGGCCTGCGCGATGCCTGCACCGTGGTCAGGCGCTCGTCCCAGGTGTGCACGGGGATGGAGAGTCGGGCCTGCAGCGCCTCCACCATCTCCATGGTTTGCTGACCCTGCGGCCCCAGGGCGCCGGAGAGCGACAACGGGAGCCCGACGACCAGCTCGTCCGCTCCCTGTTCTCGCACCAGGCTGACGATGGCGGTGAGCGGATCGTCATCGACGCGGAGGGTGGTCACCGGTACCGCTACTCGCGTGCGGCTGTCGGCGGCCGCCACGCCGATGCGCCGCTCGCCCAGGTCCAGGCCGACGATGCGCATCTCAGCTCTTGGCGGCCGCGAGCATCTCCCGCACGGCCTCGGGCACGATCGCCAGCGCTTCTCCGATCTTGGACGAGTCCTTGCCGCCGCCTTGGGCCATCTCCGGCCGCCCGCCGCCGCCGCCGCCTACCACTGAAGCTACACGCTTCAGTATCTCGCCCGCATGCAAACCGCGCTTCACGAGATCTCGGCTGACCAGAGTGATGAACTGCGGCCGCTCGTCGACGACAGCGGCGAGAACGGCGACTCCGCTGGCGAGCTCCTTGCGCACGGCGTCGCCTCGGTAGCGTAGGGCGTCCACGCTGGGGGCGTCCACCTGCGCCGCCAGCACCGCGACCCCGTCCACGTTCACCGTCTTGTCCGTGAGGTTGCCGCTGGTCGGGGCAGTGGCCAGAGACCGCTCCAGCTTCTCGACTCGCTTGCGCAGGGCGTCCTGATCCGCCAGTAGGGCCTCGATCTTGGCCAGGACGGCGCTGCGCTGGGCGCCGAGCCTGCGCGAGATCCCGTCGAACGCATCCTCTTGGTCGCGAACGTGGGCCTCCGCGCCGCGCCCGGTCAGCGCCTCGATACGTCGCATGCCGGCGCCGATGGACGATTCGCCGGTGACGATGACGGCGCCGATGTCGCCTGTTCGCTGGCAGTGGGTGCCGCCACACAGCTCTGCGCTGAAGCGGGGCGCCACCGTGTTCACCTCCACCACGCGCACCTCTTCGCCGTACTTGTCGCCGAAGAAGGCGAGGACGCCCTCGGACATCGCCTGATCGAAGGTCGCCGTTCGCGTGTGCACCGGCAGGTTGTCGCGCACCTTGGCGTTCACCAGCCGCTCCACCTCCGCCAGCTGCTCTCCAGTCAGCGGCTCCGTGTGCGTGAAGTCGAAGCGCAGCCGCTCCGGCGCCACCAGCGAGCCGGCCTGGCGCACGTGCGTCCCCAGCACCTGGCGCAGCGCGGCGTGCAGCAGGTGCGTGGCGGTGTGGTTGCGCATCGTGTCCGCGCGGTGCTGCGGGTCCACCCGCGCCGTCACCGCGTCGCCGACGGCGATGCGGCCCTCGGCGACGCGCCCCCGGTGCACGATCAGCCGCTCCGCCACGCGCTGGGTATCCAGCACTTCGATGCGTCCGTTCGGACCGGTGATCTCGCCCCGGTCGCCCACCTGGCCGCCGCCCTCCGGGTAGAACGGCGTCTCCGCCAGGATGACCTCGACCTCAGCGGGGGCGTCCGCGTTCTGAACAACCTCGTAGGGGCCGACCTGCGTGTCGGCCCTGGAACGTCGTGGTTGGGCGGGCGCATGACCCTCATCCGTTCGTGCTGAGCTTGTCGAAGCACTTCGTGAGGCGAGCAGCGCCACGACCTTCGTCCGCGTCTCCAGCGATTCGTAGCCGCTGAAGACGGTCGCCTCAGGTGTGAGCGAGGCGTACAGCGCATCCGCAGCGACGGCTTCGGTCGTCCCGCTGGAGGCCGCGCGGGCGCGCTCCCGCTGCCGCTCCATCTCCGCCTCGAAGCCGGTCTCGTCCACCGCGAACCCGTGCTCCGCCGCGATCTCGCGCGTGAGTTCCATTGGGAAGCCGAAGGTGTCGTGCAGAAGGAAGGCCTCCTGTCCAGAGACGGTCTCGGACGCGGTTTCGAGTTCCTTTGCGAGCGCAAGAATCAGCGCGGGATAGTCCTGCCAGGGGATCTGCCTAGCGCTACCCAAGAACTCGGTAACGGGGTGGACTAGCGCGTTGCGCGCTACCTGAATCAACTGCAAATTATGAGGCTGCGTTGGCGAAAGCTTTCTCAACTCGCCCAAGAAAGGGTTGAGTATGTCCGTCGTCTGATCCACAATCGATGGTTTGAGTGTTTCGGCAAGGTGAAGTAGCTTGTTTCGCAGAGTGCGTACGGCGCTGGCAAACCGCCGTCGAGCTGGCAGGACCTCCTCAAGAATCACGCGGCCTGTCTCAAGGGTGTGCCGGAATCGTTCCTCATCTTGGTCGATCGATTCAGTGATGAAGTGGTGTCGTCGGTTCAGTTCGAAGTGGGCGTCGCTCATGGCGAGAACCACCTCGTCTGAGATGTCAGCGAAGAACCGATCTCGGATGTTCAGTTCCTGCCGCCCGAAATACACCGCGCGCCTTATTAGCCGGCGAACCACGTAGCCGCGTTCTTCGTTCGAGGGCATGACCGGCGTCCGCTCGTCGCCGATGAGGAACGTGACGGCGCGGGCGTGCTCCGCCACGATGCGCATCGCCCGGTCGGTCTTCTCGTCGTCGCCGTAACGCTTGCCAGAAAGCTCCGCGATGCGGCGGATGATGGGCGCGAACAGTTCCGTGTCGTACACCGAGGGCTTCCTGCTCTTGTCCCACGCCTCGCTCTCGAACAAGAGGACGGAGGCGACGCGCTCCAAGCCGGCGCCGGTGTCGATGTTGTTCGAGGGCAGCGGCGTACGCTTCTCCCCGTCGCAGTAGAAGGACATGAACACCAGGTTCCAGATCTCCAGGAAGCGCTCGCAGTCGTGCGATGGCTCGCAAGCCGGCCCGCAGCCGAACTGCTCCCCGAAGTCGTAGTAGATCTCGGAGCAGGGGCCGCAGGGGCCGATCTCCCCGGAGAACCAGTAGTTGTGCTCTTCACCGTAGCGCCGGATGCGCTCCTCCGGCAGGCCCACCTTTCGCCAGAGATCGAACGCCTCGTCATCGTCCAGGTAGACCGCGACCCACAGCCGCTGCGGATCCAGCCCCAGCACCTTGGTCTCGAACTCCCAGGCCCAGGGGATCGCCTCCGCCTTGAAGTAATCGCCCACGGAGAAGTTGCCCAGCATCTCGAAGAAGGTCAGGTGAGAGCTGTCGCCCACGGAATCGATGTCGCTGGTTCGGAAGCACTTCTGCACCGACGTCAGGCGCTGGTGAGGCGGCTTGGCCTGCCCCACGAAGTAGGGTTTGAACTGCACCATGCCGGCGCTGGTGAACAACAGCGTCGGGTCGCCCGGCGGCACCAGGGGGGCGCTGGGCATGCGGCGATGCCCGCGTTCTTCGAAAAAGCGGAGGAAGGACTCGCGCAGCTGGTTAGCGTCCAATTCGACTGGATTATATCGTGCGCGGGACGGGAGGCACGAGAACCCGTTCGCGCTGAGCGGCGCATTCGAGGCAACGTGGGCTTGTCTTGTGTCCCATGTCTCCTTGACAGCCTTATCGGGGGGCCGCTACGATATTCAAGAAAGGCTGTTGCTGAACAGACTGACACACTTTGGACGCCGACGACCCTCCAGATACGCCTGAGCCCCCGCACTTAGGCCTCCTTCCTTCCCGTCAACACAAGGCGCGTCCGGCGCGTCTCACTGACTGGATGTTGCTGGTTCTTCCCTCGCTCGATTAGCCGATGCCGCATCGCAAGCGGCCCGAGGACCTCGGGCCAAGGTAGACGTTCCCTATGCCGAAATCCAACACGAATTCGCGCTCTTCCGCAGATCGTGCGGACGCGCTCATCGCCCTGCGAGCGCAGGTAGAGGGGCGCCTGGACGAGTGCGCCCGGCTGCTCGAGGCCGGCGTCCAGATCATCGACCCGGCGACCACCTACGTTGCCGCCGGCGTTCAGGTTGGCGCCGGAACAGTCATCTATCCCAACACCACGATCAGCGGTGAGACAGCGATCGGCGAGCGCTGTCGTATCGGCCCCAACAGCATCATCGTCGACTCTCGCCTCGCCGACGAGTGCGAGGTGCTCGCTTCCGTCATCGAAGGGTCAGCGCTGGAGAGCCGTGTGGACGTTGGGCCCTTCAGCCACCTGCGCCCGGGCACTTATCTGGAGACGGGCGTGCACATTGGCAACTTCGTGGAGGTGAAGGCCTCGCGGCTAGGCGCCGAGACGAAGGTGGGACACTTCAGCTACATCGGCGACGCTCGCATCGGCGCCGACGTCAACATTGGTGCCGGGACTGTGACCTGCAACTACGATGGCAAGAAGAAGCACGAGACCGTGATCGAAGACCGGGCCTTCATCGGCAGCGGCACGATGCTCGTGGCGCCGGTGCGCGTGGGCAGTCGCGCCTACACGGGGGCCGGCGCCGTCGTCACGCGCGACGTGCCGGAAGGCGCGCGAGTGACGGGAGTGCCCGCGCGCCCTAAGAAGCCCCAGACCAGACGGACGAAGCGAGGGCTGATAGCATGAGCGAGACGTTGCCGGGGGTGATCCTCCTGGCGCTTGGCATAGTAGCCTTCGTACTCCTGATAGCGGCAGAGGCTGGCGTGATCGCTGGCGTGCGGGAGCGCGCCCTCAGGGAGCCGGCGGAGTCCCGCCTGGACGCGCTGCGCCGCTTCTACCAGGAGCGGCAGATTACGCTGTCTTCCCTGGCCCTGGCCCGCAACCTGGCGCTCGTGGGCGTCACCGCCATCGTTGTCTTCCTGGTAGTACGGGAGGCTGGTCACAACTGGCCGGTCCTGACGGCCAGCGTCTTCGGCACCCTCCTCGTCATCATGCTCCTGCAGGCGTTCCCGCGACTGCTGGTGGCCCGCAACCCGGCGCGCTGGCAGCAGATCCTGCGCCCGTTCGTCTCCTTCGTTCGGGTGGCCTTCCGAGGCCCTGTCCTTCTTCTGGACGCGCCGCTGGGCATCCTGGCCCGTTCATGGCAAGGGAGACAACCCCAGGGAGAAATCCTCGCCGAAGAGCAGATCCTGCTGACGGAGCTGGACGAGGCGGGCGCTGCCCTTCAGGACGAAGAGCGGCAGATGATACGGGGCGTCATGGAGATGGAGTTCACAACTGTGCGTGAAGTGATGGTGCCGCGCACAGACATTCTCGCCGTCAGTCTGGACGATGGCTTCGAGAAGGTGACCCAGGTGATGGTGGACGATGGCTACAGCCGCATCCCCGTCTACGAGGGGAACGTCGATAACATCATCGGCATCGCTTATGCCAAAGAGGTGCTCAAACACTTGACGAGGGGCATGCAGCGCCCCAACCTGCGCGAGATCATCCGCCCGCCTCATTTCGTGCCCGAAAGCAAGAAGGTGCACGAGATGCTGGCGGAGATGAAGCAGCGCCAGCTCTCCATCGCCATCGTCGTCGACGAGTACGGCGGCACCGCCGGGCTGGTGACGATCGAGGACCTGTTGGAGGAGATCGTGGGCGAGATCCGCGACGAATTCGATATCCAAGAGCAGCAGGTGCAGTTGCTGACCGCCAGCGAGGTGATTGTCGACGCGCGCGTGGGCATCGATGAGCTGAACGATATGTTTGACGTGGCGATCCAGAAGAATGACTTCGATAGCATCGGCGGCTTCATCGTCAACGAACTGGGGCGCATGCCGAGCGTCGGCGATCAGGTAGGCGTCAACGGCATCAGCCTCAAAGTGCTAAGCGTTTCTGGCCGTCGCATCAAGAAGGTGCGCGTGACGAAGCTGGAGAGCGAGCATCAGGAGGAAGGCGCGCCAGGAGCCACGCGTAACGCCTAGCGCGGAGAGAGCGACGGCGACCCCGAGGCTGGCAGCCTCCGGTCTTCAATGCGAGGCTCCATATCCATGCGTGACACTCTTTCTTTGTGGGCCGTCGAAAAGCTGTGCTAGAATTCGCCCTTGAAGTGACCGCGGAACAGACGGCCCCTGAAGAGCTGAAATACTGGGTAGCGTTCAACCGCATACCAGGTGTGGGTCGGGTGCGCTATCTGGCCCTACTGAAGCGCTTTGGCCGCCTGTCCGAGGCGTGGCGGGCCGGCGCTGGGGATCTGCGCGCCGCCGGCCTCGACGACCGCGTGGCCCGAGTCATAACCGCGGAGCGCCCCAATATCGATCCCGACGGGGAGTTGGAGCGCCTGAGACAGCACGGCGTTCGCGCCCTGACCTGGAACGATACCGCCTACCCGGCCCGCCTGAAAGAGATCGATGACCCGCCGCCCGTCCTCTACCTCCGCGGCGATCTGTCCGCCGCAGACGAGTGGGCCGTCTCGGTCGTCGGCACGCGGCGGCCCACGCCCTACGGCCGCCAGGTGGCGGAGGAGATGGCGTATCAGCTGGCCGCCAACGGCATCTGCGTTGTGAGCGGGCTGGCCCGAGGAGTGGACGCCATCGCCCACCGGTCCGCGCTGCAGGCCGGACGGCGCACCATCGCCGTGCTCGCTTGCGGACTGGATATCGTCTACCCGCCGGAGCACGCCCAGCTGGCCCGCCAGATCATGGAGCAGGGCGCGCTCGTCAGCGATTACGCCCTGGGTACGCAACCACGCGGAGACTACTTTCCGCGCCGCAATCGGATCCTTTCGGGACTCGCCCTGGGAGTCCTCGTTGTGGAAGGAGACGTCAAGAGCGGTGCCCTGATCACCGCCCGTCTGGCCGTGGAGCAGAACCGGGAGGTGTTCGCGGTGCCAGGCAGCGTCTTCTCGCCCCAGAGCAGAGGGACTAACCTGCTGATACAGAAGGGGGAGGCGAAGCTGGTGCTTAAGGTGGAGGATATCCTGGAGGAGCTGAACCTCACCATGGTGCCGCAGCAGATGGAGATGAAAGAGCTGCTGCCCGCCACCGATACAGAGGCCGATCTGCTGCGTCATATATCGAAGGAGCCGGTGCACATCGACGAGGTGTGCCGGCAGAGCGGGCTGCCCGCCTCGACGGTGAGCAGCGTATTAGCGATGATGGAGCTTAAGGGACTGGTGCGACAGATGGGCCCCATGGCATATGTGCGGGCGCGCGAGGCGCGGGCTTCCTACGCGCCCGGCGCGGGCGGAGGTAGTTGAATTTGACGAGACGAAACGGCAGAAGTCTGGTGGTTGTGGAGTCTCCCGCTAAGGCGCGGACGATCTCTCGCATCCTGGGATCAAAGTATGACGTCAGGGCTTCCGTGGGCCACGTGCGGGACCTGCCGAAGTCCGCGCTCGGTATCGAGGTG
>JBGPMY010000020.1:0-12919 GCA_041487235.1 Dehalococcoidia bacterium | reverse complement strand
CGTCAGGCATTCATCGATGAGCATTACCTCGTCGTCTAGCCAGCCGAACTCGAACTTGGTGTCGGCGATGATGATGCCGCGCTCGCGGGCGTAGTCGCGGCCGTATCGATACACCGCCAGGCTGCGCAGCGCCATGGCGTTGGCCGCCCGCTCGCCGGCGAGATCGACGACTTCCTGGAAGGTCAAGGGCGGGTCGTGGCCCTCAGCAGCCTTGGTCGTCGGCGTAAAGATCGGCTCGAACAGCTCCTGGCTCTCCTTGAGGCCAGGGGGCAGCTTCACGCCACTGATGGCGCCGGTGCTCTGATAGTCCTGCCAGCCGGAGCCGGAGCCGGATAGGTAGCCGCGTACTACGCACTCAACGTCGATGCGCTCCGCTTTGCGCACCAGCATGGCGCGACCGATCATCTCTCGCGGCAGCTCCACGGGCACGCCTTCCACGCGCGGCGCGTCCACCAGCCGCAGGAAGTGGTTGGGGACGATATCGCCCGTGCGCTGGAACCAGAAGGCGGACAGCTGAGTGAGGACGAGCCCCTTGTCGGGGATGCCGGTGGGCAGGACGACATCGAAGGCGGAGATGCGGTCGGTGGCGACGATGAGCAGCTTGTCGCCCAGGTCGTAGATGTCGCGCACCTTGCCGCGCGCCAGGAGCGGCAGGTCCAGCGCGGACTCGATCAGTGTGGCGGTCAAAGCCCTATCCTCCGAAAGCTGTCATCCACGTGCTTGAGGTAGAAGCCGCAATCGAACAGACTTGCCAGCTCGTCGCGGGAGAGATGGGCCGTGACTTTGGGGTCGTCGCACAGGAGGTCGAGGAAAGGGGTGCGCTCATCCCAGGCGCGCATGGCGTTGGCCTGGACTATCTTGTACGCGGCCTGGCGGTTCATCCCCTTCTCGATCAGCGCCAGCAGCACCCGCTGGGAGAACGGCAGCCCGTAGCTGGCCTCCATGTTCTCTTTCATGCGCTCCGGATAGACCTGCAGGCCACGCACGATGAATGTGAACAGGTCCAGCATGTAGTCCAGGAGGATACAGGCGTCCGGCAGGACCACCCGCTCCACGGATGAGTGGGAGATGTCGCGCTCGTGCCAGAGGGCAACGTTCTCCATGGCGGCGACGGCGTAGCCGCGGAAGAGCCGGGCCAGGCCGCAGATGCGCTCGCACTTCTCCGGGTTGCGCTTGTGCGGCATGGACGATGACCCGGTCTGGCCCTCCGAGAACGGTTCTTCCACCTCCAGCACCTCCGTGCGCTGCAGGTGACGGATCTCCGTCGCGAACTTCTCCAGGCTGGCCGCGATGATGGCCAGCGTGGACACGTAGAGGGCGTGGCGGTCGCGGTGGACGATCTGCGTGGACACCGGCTCCACCAGAAGGCCCAGGCGGCCGCAGACATCGTCTTCGAGATCGGGCGGGACGGTGGCGTGGGAGCCGACGGGGCCGGAGATCTTGCCCACGGCAACCTGCTCCTTGGCGTGCGTGAGACGGTGAGAGTGGCGACGCATTTCGTCCCACCAGGCGGCGAGTTTCAGACCGAAGGAGGTGGGCTCGGCGTGGACGCCGTGGCTGCGGCCCATGGTGAGGGTGTTCTTGTGCTCGCGGGCGCGCACGGCGATGGCGTCCATGAGGGCGTGGACATCCGCTTCCAGGAGCTCCGTCGCCTCCACCAGGCGCAGCGCCAGGGCGGTGTCCTCGACATCGTGGGAGGTGAGGCCCAGGTGCACGAAGCGGGACTCCTCGCCCAGGCTATCGGCCACGGAGCGCAGGAAGGCGTTGAAGTCGTGGTGCATCTCGCGCTCGTATTGGGCCCAGCGCTGGCGGTCGTAGCGGGCGCGGCGGATCTTTTCCATGGCCTCGGCGGGTATGGCGCCCCGCTCGGTCCAGGCTTCGCAGACAGCGATCTCCACAAGGAGCCACTTGTCCAGCTTGTTCTCCTCCGACCAGACGCGAGCCATCTGGGGACGGGCGTAGCGTTCGATCATGGGGAGGGGAGAACCAAGAACCTAGAACCTGTCGGATATCCGGGGTTCTGCGGATACGGAGGGCCGTCTCTGTTTCGATCTTCTGACGGAGGGCGAGCGCCGGGGCCGTTCTGCCTGCCACGAGGCTATCTTAGGGTGAAAGGGTCAAACGGTCAAAGTCCGCCTGGAGGCGGCCAGAGTCAGCGGGTCATGGGGTCATGCGTGGGCGCGGCAAGCGGCGCCCACTACGGGCGACGCATTCGGCGGAGGGCGAAGTAACCGGCGGCCACAAGGACAGCGGCCCCGCCTATGCCGATAGCCACGTAGACCCACGCGGAAGTCCCGCCGTCGTCGCTGAGGCCGTCGACGACGGGCAGGGATGCGGGCATCGTGCGCGAGGCCTGCGCTGTTGGCGATGCGCCCGGGGCACCCGCGGGCGGCGACGTGGCGCTGGGCGCGGCCGTTGGAGCGGCCGTTGAGGTCGGTGCCGCCGCCGTGTTGGTGGCGAAGCGAGTGGTGGAGACCGTCGCTTCGGGCGGGACGACCAGCACCTGGGCGCGCATCGCTTCGGGGTGGAACCGACAGCGGTAGAGGTAGGTGCCCGGGACGTCGAAGGTGAAGGAGAAGGACTGCCCGGGACTGATGGGCTCGGAATCGAAGAGCGGAACGGACGTTGGAGAGTCGCAGGAGTCGCCGCAGTGGGTGACGGTGTGTTGCACAGACCCTGCGGTGTAGTCCCAGAGGACCTTATCGCCCTGCTTGACGGCCGTCCTGCAGGCGGCGGGCGCGAGCATGGGCCCGCAGAAGAACAAGTCGCCCACGGTGACGGTCACCGTCCCTGGCGCAGGGGAAGCAGCCACATCGCCGGCACGCCCGTAGAGGGAGGCGAAGGCGATGACGATCAGAGTGGATGCAGTGAGGAGCCGCGCCGGGCGCATGCCTGTAGGTTAACGGAGGGGACGGTCGCCGGGCCAGCCCGTGCGTGCATCGCGGCGATGGGGCGCCTAGCGCAGGCAGCCGAGGGAGAAGAAGGGCTTGAGGGTGAGGACGTCCGTGATGTCGATGACGCCGTCGGCGTTGAAATCGTAGCGCGGGGAGTAGACGGGCGGGGCGTTGAAGACCGGCTTCAGCACCAGCACATCGAAAATGTCCACGATCTGGTTGTCGTCAAAGTCCACGGGCCAGGCGTCCGGCGCGGGCTCGTCGTTGGCGGTGGGGGTGGCGGCGCAGGGGAGGCCGGGGCTGGTGCCCATGAACACCTCGAGCTCGTCGGGGAAGACGAACATGAGTGGGTTCCCCTGCTTGACGCCGAAGGAGTCGCCGTCGAAGTCATCACCGGGGGAGTCGTGGCAGCCGTCCGAGTCCAGGACGCCGTCCCAGTCCTCGAAGCTGAAGACGGAGTCGTCGGAGGTGAGGTTGGCTTCCAGGCCGTCCTTGATGCCGTTGTGGTTCTTGTCCTCGGGGCTGCCCGGCATGCCGTCGAGGCCGGCCTGAGAGTCGGTTCCGGGGCAGAGGTCGCTGACGTCCGGGTGGCCGTCGTTATCGTTGTCGGGCTCGGGGCAGCCGTCGCCGTCCTTGAAGGCATCGTAGTCCTCGGCCATGTTGCGGCAGTCGGTGAGTGGGCAGGAGAGGGTGCCAGCGGGATCGAAGCAGAGATGCCCCTGGTCGGAGCCGTGGCAGGAGAGCGCGGTCTGGCCCGGGTCACAGATGCCGTCGCCGTCGTTGTCCGGGTCAGGGCAGCCGTCGCCGTCCTGGAAGCCGTCGAAGTCCTCGGGCTGCGTCCGGCACTGGTCGCTGCTGTCTGGGATGCCGTCGTTGTCGTCGTCCGTGTCCAGGGGGTCAGAGGCGCCGTCGCCGTCGCTGTCGGGGGCCTCGTAGGCGCCGATGTCGCAGCGGAACCCCTGGGGGCGGCCGACGCCGCGCTGGTCGGTGGCCGGCGGCGGACAAGGGATGACGCCGGCGTCGGCGGCGGGGCTGCCGTCCAGGAGAGCATGGGTGGGGGTGGGGCCGCCGTTGAAGGCCAGGGGGCCCAGCAACGGGTTGGTGTTTTGCCTGTCGCCGAGGGCGGTGAAGGCGCAGGTGCCGTCGCTGCTCAGATTGTAGCCATTGGATGGCAGCGTTGTGCAATTGCCACCGGAGGGGCTGTTGGCCACGATAGTGTTCTTGATCTTACTGGTGCCGCTGTTGTATATTCCGCCGCCGCCGAAGTCGGCCGAGTTGCCGCTGACGGTGCTGCTGTTGACGTCGAGTGTGCCGCTGGTGTTGTTGAATATCCCGCCGCCGTAGGTGGCCGAGTTGCCGCTGGCGGTGCTGCTGGTGAGGGTCAGCGTGCCGTCGTTGTATATCCCGCCGCCGTAGCCGGTGGCGGCGCTGTTGCCGCTGACAGTGCTGCTGGTGAGGATTAGCGTGCCGCCGCAGTTGCATATCCCGCCGCCAAAGTCGGCCGAGTTGCCGCTGACGGTGCTGCTGTTGAGCGTGGCGGCGCCCGTGCTGTATATACCGCCACCGTCGTTTAGGGCGGTATTGCCACTGACGACGCTGCTGGTGAGTGTCATAGTGCCGGGACTCGAGAGCCCACCACCGTTGCTGCTGGAGCTGTTGTTGGCGACGGTGCTGCCGATGAGGTTCAAGGTACCGGTGCTGTATACCCCGCCGCCGGGGGATCCCGAGTTGCCGCTGACGGTGCTGCTGTTGAGAGTGACGGTGCCGAGATCGTTGTTTATCCCGCCGCCTTCGAGAGGGGCCGAGTTGCCGCTGACAGTGCTGCTGTTGAGGATGAGGCCGCCGCCGGACTGGTATATCCCGCCGCCGAAGGTGGCCGAGTTACCGCTGACGGTGGTATTGCTGAGCGTCAGGGCGCCCGCATTGCGGATGCCGCCGCCGAGGGACCCCGACGCGGAACCGGCGCGGACCGTGAGGCCGGAGATGCTCACAGTGACGGACCCAATCACGTGGAACACCCTATCCAGCGCGTTTGCGTCGATGATGGTGGTCGCGGCCCCGGCCCCGTTGATCGTCACGTCTCCGGTGATATCCAGGTCGCCCGTCGCTCCCGCGTCCTCGCCCGCCCCCGCGATCGTCAACGTGAAGGTACCGGCGGGGACGGTGATCGTGTCGGCGCCGGCCAGGGCGTTGGCAGCGACGATCGCCTCGCGCAGGGAGCAGTCGGCGTTGCAGGCGCCGTCGTTGGTGTCAGCGGTTTTGGTGACGTTGAAGCCGACGCCCAGCGCGGGGCCAGCGGGCAGCGAGAAGACGGCCGCCAGGGCGGCCAAGGCAGCAAGAACAACTAGCTGGCCAGTCTTCATCCCGCACCCCTTTTTCCGAGAGACTAGGTCACCATTAGGCCACGGGCCTGGAGATCAGTCAAGCCGGGCGGGGCGCGGCAAGCAGCGCCCCTATGTCCGGTACTCCTCTCGCGGCGGGGAGAAGATGTCGACGAGGATGGACGCTTCGAGTGCGCTGGCCTCGTGGGGGACGCCGCCGGGGACCATCCAGGCGTCGCCAGCGGATAGCTCGCGCTCCTGGTCGCCGATGCGGAAGCGGATGCGGCCGGAGGCCAGGTAGCCGGTCTGCTCGTGGGGGTGCGTATGTGTAGGAACGACGCTGCCGGCGTCCATGCGGATCTCGCAGAGCATCATGCGGTCGCCGTCGGTCATGGTGCGGCGGACGACGCCGGGGAGCATCTCGACGGGAGTGGTGGAGTCGTGATCGATGAGGGACACGGCATCTCCTTTCGGGCGCAGCACACGGCGCCCCTACGGATGTGCTCAGGATTCGATAGCGTCCTCGACGAAGTCCCCTTCGACCCGGCTCAGGACGAACGGGGCGAGCGCAGGTCGAGGTCGACGAAGGCGACGTTGTTGGGGACGGCATCGTGGTTGTGGGGGGCGACGAGGACGCCGTGGGCGTGCTGCTCTTGCCGGATGACGGCCTCCATCTGGTAGAAGCGCTCCACGACGGAGGGGTCGTCGGCCTCGTAGACGGTGACCAGGAGGCCGCCGCTGTCCTCCGCCACCTCGGGGGTGACGAAGGAGACGATGCGGGTAAAGCCGAAGGCGCGCAACGCCTCGCGGCCGGCTTCGAAGCCGTCCTTGATCAGCGTCTGGAAGGCCTCCTTCTGGCCGGGCAGGATCTTGGCTACGTGAACGCAGGCGGGCATGGCTCCTCCTCCGATGAATTCCTGGGACACAGGTTAGCACGGTGGGGAGAACCAGAGAACCAAGAACCAAGAACCAAGAACCAGAGCACGGCGGGCAGCGGCGCCTCAGGGCCGCCGGGCGAGGAAGAGGGAGCGGCGCAGGAGGCCGGCTTCGATGGCCCTGATCTGGGCGCGGGAGTCGGCCTGCCTCTCGCGGACTGAGGCCTCACCCTCCGCGGCGACGAGTTGGGCGAAGTACCGCTCGCGGCCGCGGTACCAGGCGCGGGCGGTGTGGAGGAATTCGTCCGTTAGCTCGATCTCCTGGATCGCGGTGAAGCCGGCGGCAGCCAGAAGGTCTCGATGGTCGGTGCGACGGGCGCGGACGGCGGGCGGGCCGTCGCGGGCGGCGCGGCGGTAGTCAGCGTCAGACAGGCCGCTGGCGATGAAGATGGTGTAGAAGGCCAGCCGGCCGCCGGGCCTGAGGGACCTATGACATGCTCTCAGCACGGAGAGCTTGGCGCGGATTCATCAGAGAGTGTCCGTGTGGACGGCGGCGTCGAAGGACCGCGCCCGGAAGGGGAGGTGTGTCCCGCTGGCCTTGATGACGGAGGAGCGCGGCAGAAGTCCCTGCTCCTGGGCGCTGGCGAGGGCGGCGCGCAGGCCCGGCTCCGGGACGTCTGCCAGGACGACCTCGCAGCCGGTCTGGGCCGCCAGGTAGAGGCCGGGCCAACCGCGGCCGGCGCCGATATCCAGGAGGCGAACGCCAGGGCGGAGCTGCAAACGCTGGGCCAGGACGTCCGCCTGGGCGAGGGTGGTGTAACCGCTGGCGCCGAACGTGCCGCCTATCGCCTCCCGCTCCACGGCCAGGGCGGCGTCGCTGACGGGCTGGCCGTAGCGTTCCCGAAAACGGTCGACGATTCGGTCCCGGGGAGTCATTGCGGCAGCTCGTTAACCGGAGGCCTGGTCGCGGCGGAACTGTTCGAGGGCCCGGCGCACGTCGTCGTGCTTGAGGGCGAGGATGGCGGCGGCGAAGAGGGCGGCGTTCTTGGCGCCGTTGAGGGCCATGCAGGCGACGGGCACGCCGGGCGGCATCTGGGCGATGGAGAGGAGGGCGTCCAGGCCGGCGACGGCGCTGGTGCCGGGCTGGCCGATGGGGACGCCGATGACAGGCAGGGTCGTCCAGGCGGCGACAACTCCGGGCAGGTGGGCGGCCATGCCGGCGGCGGCGATGATCACCTCGAAGCCGGCGTCGGCGGCGCCCGATGCGAACTCCTGGACCTTGGCCGGCGAGCGGTGGGCGGAGATGACGTGCAGCTCGTGGTCGATGCCCAGCTCGGTCAGGGTCTGGAGGCAGGGCTCCAGGGTGGGCAGGTCAGTTCTGGAGCCGGTGAGGACGGCTACGCGGGGCATGGGACGAAGTGGACAGTGGACAGTGGACAGTGGACAGAAGAGCGCCGGCTGCGGGTCATGGGGTGATTGTGGAGCGAAGGTGGCGGCGGGTCAAGGGGGAGGTAGGTCAGCTAGCCGACCGGTGCGGCCTGAGCGGGCGGCGCCTCAGCCGTTACGGTGAAGGCGGTCGACAGACGGTCGCTAAGGCCGTCCTCGGTCTCCACGGCGACATCCCATGGCTCGCCCGCGTCCTTGTCGATGCGGACCTTGCAGCGGATCTCGTCGTTGCTGGCGAAGACTTCTCTGGCAGGCATCTCTTCGTTTCCCCTGACGAGGCGGACCTTCTTGGGCGTTTCCAGGTTCCGGCCGAAGATGCTGAGCGTCAGGTCGCTGTTCAGCTGGCCTTCCTGAGGATCGATCCTGCCGATCACAGGGGGCAGCCGCGGCGTGACCGCTGCTCGCGCCTGGGCGACGGAGGTGCTGCCGAAGTAGAACGCGGAGACGGCGGCCGCCAGGGTGCCGAGGATCGTGACCAGCTGCTGCGCCATCTGTCTACCCTCGGTGGGCAGGCCGTTTCTGATCTTGCCGTCGAATTTCCCGTCCCCGTTGTCGTCACGGATGTCTTCGAACTTGACCCCGAGCGCGGTCAGTTCTGCCGAAGTGAGTCCGGTGAAGGAGGCAGTGGTGCCACCCTTGTCCTCGGCCACGGTTGTGAACAAGTAGATGCTCAGTATCACGAAGACTAGGATAAGGAATAGGGCGATCATGGCCCGGATGCTTCCCGGTGGCAGCGCCAGCGCCTGCCGGCTGTTGGCGAGTCCGAGCGCGGCGAACCCAGTGGTCATGAGGAACATGAGCGTGATCAGCACGCTCAAGGCGATGACGATGACCATGCCGATCTGGACTTCGGCGGTGCCGGGGAACAGCTTGAGGGACCCAACGAGCCCGCCTATCCCTAAGAAGGCAAAAATGAGAGTGCGGTATGGGGGCCCGCGCTTGGTGTCCATGGCTTGTATGTGTCCGAGTGGTCTTGGCAGAGATTGGGGAGCGATGTGCTCGACGAGGTCAACGACGATGGACACCCATGATACTTCCATGACGAGCGCATGGCAATATTGCAAGCATGATGTTCATGAGTACATTGCTCCTGCTAATCTATCGGGAAGTGCTTCACCTGATAAGATTGAGTGAAAGCGGGAGGAGCTTGCGGGGGAATATGCCTCTATGACAGTCGAAGTGTCTGCGCTGGCCAGGGTGGCGCTGGCGGCCACGCTGGCGCTGGCGCTCGCGCTCGCACTGTGGCCTAGCGGTAGCGCGGACGCCGCCGGCAGCTACGCGCCCACGTTTAACGTCCGCTACTGTAACGCGCTGCCCGCCAACTTCCCCAGCTCAGTGGGGTTCAACGACGCGGACCTGGTGGGCAACCCGGCCTGCGTGGACCCCAACCCCATCGTGGCGGACACGGCCTACAATACGACTTACGATCTGGGGCTGAGCGGCGGGAACTACAACGTGGGCTCTCCGATCACGGCGCTGGTGAGCCCCGATGAGTTCGTGGCGACGGACGCCGGCATCACCAACGGCGCCAAGGTGGGTGGCGTCTCCGGCAGCACGACGGTGGGGCTGCTGAACGGCGCCTGCACGTCGTCGCAGGCGGTGGAGTTCATCCTCTACGACTCCACCACAGACGTCTCGCAGAAGCTGGACCCGGTGGCGGGCTCCGGCGGGCCGTTCGCCAACTTCGTGACGGACTCCAACTCAGACAGCTTCGCGGACTCCACATCACCCTTCGTCGGCAAGTACCCCAGCTTCTACGCCGGCTACTTCGACCCGGACCTGGACTACCCGGGCGGGCCGGACGGGCCGGTCGCGCCCATCCAACCACGCGCGCGGTACACGGGGATGACGCGGGTGCCGGCGCTGTTCGGCGACTGGCAACTGGCCAGCCTCTTCCTGTACGACGCCGGCGCGCTGGCGCCCTTCGCTGCGGACGCGGACAACCGGCCGGGCCCGCTGGGCCGCGTGGGCCGGGCGCCGAGCGACGCCCAGGCCTACGTGGCGATCCTCAACGATCCTGTGCAGATCACCCAGACTTCCAGCCTGGTGACGGACCTGTGCACTCCGCTTTCGCTGAGAGTGATGCTGCGGGGGACGACGCCGGGCGCCCAGGTGCGAGCCAAGACGCCGCCCAGCAACGGGACGCGAATCGCGGCACTGTGGACGTTCAGCCAGCGGGACGCTGACGGAGACGGGCTGGAGAACGGGCTCGACACGTGTCCGTTGAACCCGAACACGGGCGTCGACAGCGATAACGATGGCATCGACAACGCCTGCGACGCAGCCATCAACTCCGGCGGCTCTGACGTGGACGGTGACGGCTTCTCCAACCGGGCCGACAACTGCCCGCAGGTGGCCAACGGCGGCGCGGCGCAGCGGGACGGGGAGCTGGCCACGACATACGCCCTGGCCGCGCCGGACGGCGGCCCCAACGGCGACAGCATCGGCGACGCCTGCGATCCGCACTCCACCAGGAGCGACACTGAGGGCGGCTTCATCGAGAAGCTCAACTTCGTGGCCAAGTGCATCGGCGGCGGCGACGTGGACGGCGACGGCTACTGCGCCGCGCAGGACGTGAACGACGGCGACCCAGGCGTTCGCGGTTACAGCCTGAACGGCGGCAGCGACGTGGACGGCGTCGGCGCGGCCGGCGGCGACGGCTTCAATAGCAACGTAGAGCTGTACGTGGGCACTGACCCGCTGAAGCGCTGCAGCAACACGCCAGCGGCGAACGACGAGGCGGTCGACGCCTCTCCGGCGGACTTCGACGACAACCGCCTGATCGACATCAACGATGTGTTGACGCTGAAGCCGATATTTGACATCGCTGTGCCGTCTGTGTCCACACGGTTCGACATCGTGCCCAACAAAGTCATCGACATCACCGACGTGCTGGCGCTGAAGCCGATCTTTGGCGTCAGTTGCTGATGCGCCACGGCGGAAGAAGATGCATTCCGCGTACGGCCGTTGGCCCCGCCCCAGATGCCCCTTCGACTGCGCTCAGGACAGGCTTCGCGAAGCTGCGACGACCTAGCGACCTGCGATTTTGGCCGCTCAGCATGACAGCCGGCGTTGGCCGGCTGGGTCGCCTGAGGCTTGACTGACCCCCCGACCGGCCTCTGATACGATTAGGCGCAGCATGGACCAGTCGCGCATACGCAACTTTTGCATCATCGCCCACATAGACCACGGCAAGTCCACCCTGGCCGACCGTCTCCTGGAGATCACGGGCACGATACCCGCCCGCCAGATGGCGGAGCAGGTGCTGGACACGATGGATCTGGAGCGGGAGCGCGGCATCACGATCAAGGCCAGCGCCGTCCGCATGGACTACGAGCCGCGCCACCGCCCCGCGCCCCAGGGACAACAAGCGACAAGCAACAAGCAGCAAGCAACAGGCATCGAGGATGAGCCAACCGGCGGCGGTGGGCGGGGACTTGTTACTGGTCACAAGTTGCCTGTTGCCGGAGGGGAGGAGCCGGGCGGTGGGGTGTACGAGCTAAACCTGATCGACACGCCCGGCCACGTGGACTTTACGTACGAGGTGTCGCGGGCGCTGGCCGCCTGCCAGGGCGCCCTGCTCGTCGTCGACGCCTCCCAGGGGATCGAGGCGCAGACGCTGGCCAACGTGTACATGGCGCTGGAGCTGGACCTGACGATCATCCCCGTCGTCAACAAGATCGACCTGGCGTCGGCGGAGCCGGAACGGGTGGCTCAGGAGCTCGTGGACGTCATCGGCTTCGGGCGCGACGAGGTGCTGTTCGTCTCGGCGAAAGAAGGGACGGGCGTCGAGGAGCTGCTGGAGGCGGTCGTGGCCAGGGTGCCGCCGCCACAGGGCGTCGCGGAAGCGCCGCTACGAGCGATGATCTTCGACTCCAAGTACGATTCGTACAAGGGCGTCGTCGCCTACGTGGGCGTCGTCGATGGGCACCTGACGGCGCGGCAGAAGCTGCGACTGATGGCCAACGGGCGGGTGCTGGAGCCGCTGGAGGTGGGCGTCTTTCGCCCTTCGCTGACCCCCACCGACGGCCTCTCCGCCGGCGAGGTGGGCTACGTGGCCACGGGGTTGAAGACGGTGCGCGACTGCCACGTGGGCGACACGGTCACGGACGACGCCGCGCCCGCCTCGACGCCGCTGCCCGGATACAACCCGGCCAAGCCCATGGTGTTCGCTGGCCTCTATCCGTCCAACACAGAGGACTACGAACTGCTTAGGGACGCCCTGGAGAAGCTGCAGTTGAACGACGCGGCCCTCCAGTACGGGCCGGAGTCTTCGGTGGCCCTGGGGCCCGGCTTCCGCGCGGGGTTCCTGGGCCTGCTGCATATGGACATCGTCCAGGAACGGCTGGAGCGCGAGTACGACGTCGACCTCCTGGCGACGGCGCCGTCCGTGGAGTACCACGTCCTGCTCACGGACGGCAGCGAGATCAGGGTGGCCTCGCCAGCAGACATGCCGGACCCCAGCCGCATCGTGCAGGTCGGAGAGCCGTGGATGAACGTCTCGATCGTCACGCCCGACCGCTACATCGGCGCGATCATGGAGCTGGTGACGGGACGGCGCGGCGAGTTCGTGAAGATGGACTACCTGGAACACGGCCCCGCTGTCCGGCCGGGAGAGAGGAGGGTGGTGCTGGATTACAAGGTGCCGCTGTCAGAGATGCTAGTGGACTTTTACGACCAGCTGAAGTCGCGCACGCAGGGCTACGCCAGCATGGACTACTCCTTCTCCCACTACTCGCCGGAGCCGCTGGTGAAGGTGGACATCCTGGTGAACGGGGTGCCCGTGGACGCCCTCAGCGCGCTGATGCACCAGGAGGACGCGCAGCGGCAGGGCCGCGCCCTCGTCGAGAGGCTGCGCTCGCTCATCCCCCGCCAGCTGTTCGAGGTGCCGATCCAGGCGGCGATAGGCGGCCGCATCATCGCCCGGGAGACGGTGCGGGCGCTGCGCAAGAACGTGCTGGCCAAGTGCTACGGCGGCGACGTGACGCGAAAGCGCAAGCTGCTGGAGAAGCAGAAGGCGGGCAAGAAGCGGATGAAGCGGGTGGGCAACGTGGACATCCCGCAGGAAGCGTTCATGTCGCTGCTGCGGATCGGGAAGTGAGACGGCGGGAAGTAGGAAGCAGGAAGTAGGAGCGACTGGCCTGCGCAGTCGCACGAAGTATTTGACGTGTCATAGCGTCTCGCCCCGCTGCTCTGTATTGGCGTAAAATCAGGGCGGGTGCAGTGATGGAGAGGGACAGGGGACTGAATAAGATCGACGAGTCGCTGGCGGTCCACGTGTCGACGTTCTCGCTGGGCGCCCAGCGCTGGTTACGGACAGCCCTTCAGGCTATCTCCACCACCGAGGTGGCGGAGACGGAGGAGGAAGAGACCTACGTTTCGG
>JBGPMY010000019.1:0-13509 GCA_041487235.1 Dehalococcoidia bacterium | reverse complement strand
GGCGGTGAGTTTGCCCACGTCGGCCCCAACCGGTATCTCCGTTCCTTTAACGATTCCCCAGTCGCTGGGGACGAACGAGACGACGCCGGCGAAGTTGACGTCTCCGATGGGAACGCCGAAGTCGGCGGTGAAATCAGAAGGTGTCTCCGGCGTGGTGTCGGCGACGACTAATTTCAGCGTCGGGTTGAAGCTAGCGCTGCTGGGGTCGGCGCCGCCGAGTACGGCGACGAAGGCTAGGACGAAAAGTATCACTCCTGCCAGCAGGAATCTGTTGAATCTCAAGGTTTACCCTCCCTCTTCTCCTGGCTGCTGCTCACCCGGCGCGGGCGGCGTCTCCCGCATGGGCGAGAGTCTGTCAACTGAGTGCGCTGGCCGGCGCGACTGGCGCCGGCATTACGCGGTCAATGCTTTCAGGCTCCGTGATTAGCCTGCACAGAAGCTCCGATGAGCCTGCGCCTCCTCTCCCGGCTGGGCTGGCAGATTGCTTCCCGATTTGGTTTACCTTATATGCCTACCCACTCCTGATTGTCAAGATGATCGACTCTTACAGACTGATGAATTCCTGTCGCGGGACGAAGATCGCGGGCGTGTGCGCCTAGGGCTGAAAGTGGTTACACTGTCACTGCGTAACGTGCCCTACGCGTTATCGATCAGATTTAGGGATGGGGCGTTCCTGGTTCACACCTGCCTGCGTAGTGCTGCTGCTTGCGTCCGCGCTGGCGGCTTGCGGCGGTTCTGATGCGCCGGGGCAGTCCGGCGGCACAACGTCCGCCTCGCCTGACTCCCGGTCACCAGAGCACGCGTTGCTGGAGCAGATGGTGCTCAGCGCCGATGATCTACCAGCGGGCGAGCAGAGGGCGGGCGCTGTCTTCTCGACCAACGAGGACGCAGCCCAGGGCGCAGACGACCCGGCCCAGGAGCTGTCCAGGCTGCAGGCCTGGGGCCGCCAGCTGGGGTACACAGTCACGTTTCTGCCGGGGCCTGACGCCTCCCCAGACCTGGTGCTGGGTGTCGAGTCGGAAGTCAACCTGTACGATACGGCGCAGGGGTCCGGGTTTTCTTTTATGGACGATGTGACCACGGCCAGATCCGCCAACGTGCCGGCGGCATATCCGCAGCTGAAAGAGCTGGAGGTCAGTGAGGTCGACCCCGGCAGCATCGGCGCAGAGCGATACTGGCTTCGGATCAGCGGCTTCCCTGAGGACAACCCGACGTCACTACTGGTGAGCGATCAGCTGGTGTTCCGCCTGCAGCGAGTCAAGGCGTTCATACGGATGGACGGCCAGTTCCAGGGCGAGACGGACCGTACCATCTACCAGGATCGGGTGAAGCGCTGGGCGCAGCTGATGAGCGAACGCATTCAGCAGGGGCTCGCGCAGGGGTAGCAGGCGGCGCGCTGGGAACGGCCGGCGTCAGCGCCGGCGACGGCCGTGCCGGCGGTGGATAGACTAACCGGCCCGTGCAGGTAGACGATAGCGGCCCTTCAGCGTTGGCACAGCGGGCGGTGTTGCCAGCTGGTATAGAATGTATAGCAGAAACGGTAGGTTGTATGCACAATTATTCTGGTGACAGTCTTTAGGCGAGCGGGGGCAGGTGATGGTGCGCATACTGGTTGTTGAGGATGAGGAGGATATAGCCAGCTTCATTAAGCGCGGCCTTCTGCTGAAGGGATATGAAGTGGCCGTGGCCGACGATGGTGAGACGGCGCTGAAAATGTTTCAGGAGCAGGTGCCCGATCTTGTCCTACTTGACCTTATGCTTCCCGACCTAGATGGTGTTGAGGTTTGCCGCCGGGTACGCGCGGCCAGCGATGTCCCCGTCATCATGCTCACGGCGCTGGACTCCGTGAGCCACAAGGTGGAGGGGCTGGAGGTAGGCGCGGACGACTATGTGACCAAGCCGTTCGCCTTTGAGGAGCTTATCGCCAGAATTCGCGCCGCGCTAAGACGAAAGGCGCCGGGCTCCGACGAAGTCAGGGTCGGCGACCTCACGATCCGACCCGCCAGCCGGGAGGTGGAGCGGGCCGGACGACAGATAGAGCTTACGAACCGGGAGTATGAGCTGCTGGAGTACCTGGCCCGCAACGCCGGCAAGGTGATGGACAAGCGGATCATCTTTGAGAAGGTCTGGGGCTACGACTTCGAAGTGGAGTCGGACGCCATCAAGGTCTACGTGAGCTATCTGCGGAAGAAGCTCAACGCCACGGGTCAGCGAGACCTTATCCACGCCGTGCGCGGCGTGGGCTACATCCTCAAGGCGTAGCCGTGTCCCTTAGCATCCGTTGGCGCCTCACTGTCGGCATCGCCGTCGCCCTGATCTTGACGCTGACGGTGATCTTCGTGACTCTGCGCCTGTCCTTGAGTAGCACTTTGCGATCCCAGATAGACGACGATCTGGCCCATGACTCCGGCCATATATCGGCGCAGATCGCTCTGCTGCGGTCCAGGGACGACGTCCAGCTGCAGCGGATTGTGGACACGTATTCAGCCGGCGGTCTCTCGTCGTCGTTCGGGGTGGTCATTCGCGACGTTAACGGGCGCGTCCTGGCCGCGACGGGTGGCGTAGACGCCGATCAGCTGACGCTGAGCGCCGGCGATCTCCCCGCTGTGCTAGGGGGCAGCATCGACAGCCGGGATGTGGACCTGGGCGCTGAAGGCGAGGTGAGGGCGCGCACGTCGCGGCTCGTGCTCGGTCACGACGTAGTGGGGATCGTCCAGGTGGCACGGAGCACAGATCTCATCAACAGGCCACTGGAGCAGCTTCAGACGATACTGGTGGCGGCGGGGATCGGCGGCGTGATTCTGGCCGCCTTCCTGGGGTACTGGGTGGCGCGGGCGACGGTCAGGCCGCTGCAGGATGTGGTGGCCGTGGCGGCGGAGATCGAGGCCTCAGACCTTAGCCGGCGCATACGCGCGCGGCGGAAGCCGGGGGAGGTTCAGCAGCTGGCTGATACGTTCGACGCGATGCTGCAGCGGCTGGAAGAGGCGTTTCTTCAGCAGCGCAACTTCGTCATGGACATGTCCCATGAGCTGCGCACGCCGCTGGCGGCTCTGCGGGGGAATATGGACGTCCTGCTGATGGACGAGGAGCTGGAGGCCGAGATAAGATCGCAGCTGGAGCGGATGTCCAGAGAGGTGGCCAGGCTCATCCGCCTGACCTCCAACCTGTTGTACATAGCACACGCGGATGCGGGACGGGCGGTGGAGAAGAGGCCTGTGGAGCTGGATGTGCTGTGCCTGGAGGTCTACCGCCAGGCCAAGGACCTGAGGCCGGAGGTGCGCTTTCGGCTGGGACATGAGGACCAGGCGGCGGTGGTGGGCGACCGGGATCTGCTGAAGCAGCTGGTCCTGAATCTGGTGGACAACGCCCTCAAGTTTACTGCGGCGGGCGGCGACGTGACCCTGTCACTCTATCGGGACGAATCAGAAGCCAGGATCGTGG
The DNA here is from genome assembly GCA_041487235.1 of Dehalococcoidia bacterium. Classification (GTDB taxonomy): domain Bacteria; phylum Chloroflexota; class Dehalococcoidia; order SM23-28-2; family RBG-16-64-32; genus JBGPMY01. The sequence continues at coordinate 10,068 of JBGPMY010000019.1, read as the reverse complement.
TGCAGGACACGGGGCCGGGGATCAGCGCGGAGCAGATTCCGAGTATCTTCAAGCGGCTGTACCGCGCTGAGAACGGCAGACGAGGCGCCGGTGGCGCGGGCCTGGGGCTGGCCATCAGCGACTGGATAGCGAAGGCGCACGGCGGGGAGATAGTGGTGGAGAGCGAGGTAGGTAAAGGCAGCGTGTTCACCGTGCGCCTGCCCATGGGCGCCGCGAGATCGACTGCTGACGAGCAGCTGGCCGAGCCGGGAGAAGCGCGCCCGGCGTCTTCGGCGTAAGGGCTGGGAAGGCGGGCGATCAGCCGCGCCGACGGCGCAGGAACCGACGCGCGCACCTGTTACAACGCAGGGAGGAGCGTATAGTACAAGGCGTCTGATCCATGCGCTACTACTAGGGGGTGGCCAATGAAGAGCGCTGCGCCCGTTACCCTGGCCTTGCTGGCCGCTTCTGTCTTCACTGCGCTTGCGAGCGGAGGGACAGGCAACGCCCTTGGGCCAGATTACCAGTTCCCGGAGCCGCCGCACGGCCCTATCGTCAACATAGCCGCCGCCCCGGTGATAGTGATTGGCACCGCTGGGGAAGGCCGGAGCTACTGGGCCGACCAGGAGCGGGTGATCTACACCCGAACGCCCTTTCACGTCGAGCGTGCTGAAAGGGGCGCGCCGGAGCCTGACATCGTGGTCCGCACGCTGGGCGGGGCGTTACCCGGCGGTCTCGCGCAGATCACTGAGCATCAGCCGGATTTTAGGTCCGGGCAAGTGTCTCGCCTTTTCCTGCGGCGCTTAGCCAGCGGCGAATATGAGGTGTTCGGTGCAGATCAGGGCAAGCAGGACGTACTGACGTACCAGGCAGCGGCCGCCACGACGTGTCCCGACGGGGGAACACCTGGAGATGGGTACTGTCTGTTTGGCTACAAGTTCAGCTCGCTGGATATGCCGATCGTTTACCGAGTCAACCCGAACACCAGCCAGGTATCCGGCGAGGAGAGCGCCGTAGTCGCTGGGTTCGCGTCATGGGAGGATGACCCGCTTTCCGATATGGATTGGACCTACGGAGGGACAACAACGTTGGCCGTATCGGCCAGGGACGGGGTGTCAGCGGTGTACTGGAGCATGAGCCCCCCGTGCGGACAAACCAACTACCTGGCGTGTTCCAACAGGTACGTGGAGGGTGGGAAAATCGTGGAGTTTGACGTGCCCTTTAACGATGCATATGAGTGGGCCGTAGGTGTGGTGGCTGGCCGGTTTGACATCCAAACGCTGGCGGTACATGAGGCGGGCCACTCATTGGGGCTCAATCACGTGGATGACTCCAATCAAACGATGTATCCATGGTTCGACCTAGGTCTCACGCAGCGTGCGTTAGGTCAGGGCGACTTAAATGGCGTACGGGCCCTTTACCCACCGGACGCAGACCGCGACGGTATCCCCGACGCATCAGACAACTGTCCGGCTGTCTTCAACCCACTCCAGACGGACCAAGACCACGATGGCATCGGCGACGCCTGTGATCCGGACAACGACAACGACGGTGTTCTGAACGGCAGCGATCTCTGCCCCGCGACCGTTCCCGGCGCTATTGTGGATTTGAAGGGCTGCTCGGACGCCCAGGTGGATTACGATCGCGACGGCGTCTGTAACCCGGCCGCGCCGGGCGCGGGCCCTTCTCGCTGCACAGGCAGCGACAACTGTATGCTGTGGCCAAATCCTGCTCAGGACCTTCCGCCCTGGCCGACTCCCTATGGGGACGATGATTGCGACGGGTTCGTGACGACGCCGGACGAGATCTGGATGGGCACAGACTATACACGGGCGTGCCCGATTACGCCAACGAATGACGCCTGGCCGCCTGATATCAACCACGACCGGGCCGTGGACATCAGCGATCTGCTGGCGCTGAAGCCCGTGTTCGGCAGCGTGTTGGGAGGCCCCGGCTACGATCAGCGAAGGGACCTCAACGCCGACTTTGCCATCGATATCTCTGACATCCTCATCCTGAAGCCGTTGTTCGGGATGGCCTGTGTCCCCCGCTAGCGCGTTCGGGGTGCCGCCCGCTTGGCCGCGTCACCTGGGTCGCGAGAAGGAGAGAGGCCCCATCGCTAGGCGATGGGGCCTCCGCTTTGCCTTGGGCTGGCGGTCTACTGGCGTCGCCGGCGGCGGAGGAGGCGCGGGGCGAGGGCGCCCAGGCTGACGATGACGCCGGCGGCGCCGAGAGCGGCCATGATGGCCGCCCAGGCCGGGACGCTGGAGGCGATGGGCGCCAGGCTGCCGATGCCTGTTACGGGCCCGCTAACCCCTGTGCCACCCTGTGTGCCACCCCCGGGAGGCGGGGTCTGTCCGAATGGCGTCGGTGCGGGCGTGGGTCCGCTGGGCGCTGGCGTGGCGGGCGGAGGGCCGGTGCCGCAGGGGACGCGCTGGGTGACGTTGGGGTCAGCGCCGGGGCCGCCGGAGCCGATCTTGATGACGCCGGTGACGCAGACGGTTTTCAGCTCGCCGTCGGGGACGGTTGGCCCCTTGCCGATGCCGCCTGCGCCGGCGATGTCGCAGGCGTCGCCGATGCCGTCCAGGTCGCTGTCGCGCTGGTTGTCGGGGCCGCCTGCGTTGATGAAGGCGATACCCAGGCTGTTCTTGTCCAAGGGGCAGTTGTCCTGGCGGTTCTCGTAGCCGTCGCCGTCGTGGTCGTTGATGCCACCATGGCCGGCTGGGTTGGCCCGGTCGTCGGGCAACGGGTCACAGTTGTCTGGGAGGCCGTCCTTGTCTTTGTCGCCGGTGTACGCCAGGCTGCGGGGGTCCCAGCCAGGGTTGGGGATGAAGGGGCAGCTGTCCAGGCTGTTCTCGAAGCCGTCGTTGTCGGCGTCGCGCAGGCCTGCGGTGAACGTGACGAAGCCGTAATCGCCGGCAGCGCTGGGGTTAGCGCGGAAGGTGGCGCCGGCCTCGCTACCGGGGGTCTTGGGATTGTCCTGGCTGAGGCCGTAAGTCGTGGTGGAGGTCCTGAGGGGTGAGCAGAAGTCGGTGATGGGGGCCGGGGCGGGCTGGATGTTGGGGTCTGGTCCGGTCTGCAGGACGGTGGCGGAAGGGTATCCCAGCGCAGGGTCCAGCGTGACGTCGCGGACGGTGACGCCGGGCTCGAAGATGGCGAAGTTGAGGGAGACGTTGGTGGCGGAGACAACGGTCTGGCCGTAGAGGCGGGCCCTCAACGGCAGGGCGTGGCCGCCGTCCACGTGATCCACTAGCACCCGCGTCAGGTAGTCCGGGTACTTGGTGACGCCCTGGGGCAGCCCGTTCACCAGCTCGAACTGCTCACCATCAGTATTGGAGTCGCCCTCCTCGTTGTTGAAGATGACGGTCTGGGACTGGTTAGTGGTGGCGTCCATGAGGTCGAAGCTGACGTTCAGGAGGGTGTTGCATGCGTTGTTGAGGAAACCGAGGACGGCCTGGCTGAAGAGCCTGGCGACGATGGCGCCGTCGGTGACGTCGGCGTCGGAGGCTACAGTCCAGCCGGGTGGCGTGAAGTTGACGACGGCGGCGAAGTTGGCGTCCGGGGCCTCGATACCGAAGGTTGAGGTGATGTCGGACTTGGCCCCGGGGGAGGAGTCGCCGTCGCATTCTCCCTCGTTTCCGGGGTTGTACACGTCAGGGTCAACAGTAGCGTGGTTATCGAGGCAGAAGGAGCCTTTGGGGTTGAAGCTGGCCGCCTGTGCGCTCTCGCGGGAGGCGAAGAGTGAAACGAACGCGATGAGCGCGGCGAAGAGGAGGGCGGCGAAGACGACCTGGAGGGACAGACCTCGGGCAGAGGTGATCATGGGGCTTGCTCCTAAGAATACAGATTCTTCTCAGCTATTAGCGCTTAGCGCGATAATAATGCCCGTCTATTGGACTGTCAAGCAGAATGCTTCCTGTGGCGTCGATTTCAATGCAAGTCTCCGGCCTTGAGCCGTCGCCTGCGCAGCTGGAACAGCGCCACCCCGGCGACGGCGACGAGGGCAGTGGCGACAGTGCCGGCCGCGATCCAGGCCGCGGCGCCCATTGATAGCGAGCTGTCGCCATCGTCGGTAGGAAGCTGCACGCCGGCGCAGGGGCTGTCTATTGCCACCTCAGCGCCCTGGGTGGGGCCATCGAACCAGACATCGCCATCATCGCTGCCGATGATGTCGCCGTTGGCGTTCCTCAGGAAGGCGCCGAAGTCGCGCTTTCCGTCGTTGTTGATGTCCAGATCACTGATGGCGATAGCGGCGACGCCTGAGGCTTTTGCTTTGAAGGTCAGCCTGACCAAGACGCCGGAACCGGAGTCCGGCGTCGGTGGATCAGAGGTGTCCGCGGCCGCCGCGCGGTAGGGGCTCTGTGTGTCCGGCAGGCGATCGGAGACATCGAAGACGTTGCTGCCGGCGTTCGCCGCCTGAAACAGGTCTACCTTGCGGTCTACAACCTCCAGGCGGCGGTCATCGAAATCGATGTAGATCTCCCAGGCCAGCAGCTGGTCCACGTCTCGAACGATGAGGTCCATATCGAACGTCTGTCCGCTGCTGGTGGTGCGGCAGGTGTCGGTCGGGCCCAGGGAGGTCGCCTCGTTGCCGGACGGGTCGGCGTCTATGGCCAAAGAGGTCGTCTGCTGGGCCGCGGCGGGGCCGGGAGATGGAAGCCCGTCCGGCGGCAGCGTCTGGGTCGCCAGAATGAGGAGCGCGGTGGCCAGGGCAAGTCCCGCCGGCACGATCGCCCTGTGTCCGGCCGCCCTACGCCATGAATCAAGCATCGTCGCCGGGAGCGGACAGGTCGCCCGTCCCCCTGCCTCGTTTGTGTGTGACGGTCAGGGCCACCGCATTCATCCTTTGCACAATAGACACAAAGCCGGTTCTCTGCCTAAACCGGCTTCGCGAGCCCACTGCGGGACAGAAGGGTGTGACTCCTTGGCGTACCGTGTGGCTGGAAGCTACTATAGCTCCCGCGCCGCGACGTTCGGTTAAAGAGCGGTTAGAGTCCTGTAACGTTTTGGTGAATAGGGGGCGGCTGCGGCGCTAGACGCCGCGGCGGCGGCGCAGCCGAACCACGGCCAGGCCGCCCAGCGCCACGAGAGCCACCGCCGCCACGGTTGCCACCACTATCCAGACGACGTTGTCATCACCATTGTCGTCTGCGTTAACGCTGCCCGCATCGGCGCAAGCGAGACCGACGGCTACCTGAGCGTTCTCGATAGGGCCGTCAAAGTACGTGTCGCCGTTGGTGTCACCTATGCTCTCGGCCTTGGCGTCCCGAAGGAGCGGGGCGCGGTCCAGCGTCCCGTCCTCATTGAGGTCTCGGACGGCGACGCGCAGCGGGCTGACGCCGGCGCCCACGGCCTGCAGTGTGACCCGGGCCAGGACGCCGGAGCCGCTGTCCGGCGCCAGGGGGTCGGCCGTGTCCGCGGCGCCCAGGGTATAGAGACCGCTCGTATCCGGTGTCTTGCCCGACTCGTCGAAGATGTTGCTGCCGGTTGCGCTGGCCAGGAACAGGTTCACGTCCTTATCCACCACGTGAACGATGTTGGGGTCCGTGTCCAGGTAGACCTCCCAGGCGGAGAGGGAGTTCACATCGCGGACGAACAGGTCGACGTCGAAAGTGGCGCCGCTGGCGACGGCAACGCAGGAGTCGATGGCGCCCAGGCTGGTTGCCGTGTTGCCTGTCGGGTTGGCATCGATGCCGATGGACGTTTCCTGAGCGCGCAGCGGCGTCACCGATGGCGTGAGAAGCGCTGCCGCCATGACCGTGGCCAGGAACAGTGCGGGCGGCCGCATGCTAAGTCCGTCTACGCCTCTGCCAGACGAAGGCCCCGGCGGCGCTGACCAGAGCCACACCGGCCACGACCCCTACGACGATGATCCAGGTATCGTCTCCGCCTTCCGCGTTTACTTGGTTGCCGCCGGTGTTGGTTCCCTGCCCGGGGCTGGCGTTGCCCCCGTCTTCCGCGCCCGGTTCAGTGCTGGGGGCCGGGGAGCCCCCGGACGCCTCCGGCGTCTGCCCAGAAGCCCCTGGCGAGGGGCTGCTCGTCGGCGCGGGGGTGGGCGCCTCCAGTGTGGTGGGTAGAGGTGGCGTGCATCCCTCTCCGACGCCGATGTTGGCGTTGGCGCCGGTACCCACGAAGTATTCCGAGTAACCGATGGGTTCAACGGGGATGATGCTGCCGTTGGCGCCCGTGCGAAGGAGCTTGACGTTTGACAGCGCGAGGGTGCTGACGCCGTTGGCCAGCGCCCGCAGGCTGATGGCGGCGAGCACGCCTGATCCGCTCTCATCCGCGGCGGGCCCGAAGTCGGTGGCGGCAACGGTGAACGAGCCGTCGTGGCCATCTGGAATCTGATCGGCGTCATTGCCGTCCTGCGTGGGGTCATCGGTGAAGTCGACGATCTGCGAACCTTGGTTAGCAGCGAGCAAGAACTCCGTCTTAGCGGCAGTGACCTCAAGGATAGTTGGGTCATAGTTAACCGTGAATTCAAACCCCACGACACCAGGAATATCTACGCCGTAGACATCGATCTGGAAGGCGTCATTTACCTCCACGCGGCGGCAGTGCTGCAGGTCGCCGAGGCTGGTTGCCGTGTTGCCAGCCGAATCGGCGTCTACGCCTACGCTGGCCTGGTCCTGAGCCGTTACTGAAGCCAAGGTGGTGGCGCTGAGAGACAGCGCCACCACCACTGCTATTAACGCTAGCTTCAAGGGACCGCTACGAGGTCTCTCGCCTTTCAGGGCGTCTAGACCAGCGCGCCAGGCCGGCGCCCAGGAGTATGGAGGCGAAGCCGGCTAGCGTGGCCAGGGTGATGAACAGCCAGGCGGAGCTACCTCCGGAACCGGCGTCGCCGCCTGTGGGCGGCAAAGCGGCCGGGGCGGCTGTCGCGGTCTTAGTTGGGGTGGATGTCTTTGCTCCCACTGTAGGAGTGGGCGTGGGCGTAGGCTGAGCGCCGCCGGTGGGCGTGAGCGTCGGTGTGACGCCGGCGGTCTGCGTGGGCGTGACCGTGACCGTGGGGCCGCCGCCCTGCGTGGGCGTAACCGTGACCGTGGGCGTAGGGCCGCCGCCCTGCGTGGGCGTGACCGTGACTGTGGGCGTGGGGCCGCCGCCCTGCGTGGGTGTGACCGTGATTGTAGGCGTTGGCTCGACAGCGCCACACTGGCCGCCGACCACCACCTGGCCGTTCTGGATGTTGTTGATGGTGAGGGGCTGGTTGTTAATCTTATTCATCTTCCCGCCGGTCAGGGTCAGGTCGCTGGTGCCGGCGCCGACGGCCTTCAGGGTGATCCTGGCCAGGACGCCCGGCCCCACTTCCACCCCGGTAGTGGTGAAGTCGACGGCGGCGAGTTTGATGGAGCCGTCCTTCCCTTCGGGAATGAGATCGGCGTCGGCGATTACGTCTACTAAGGGGCTGGAGCTGAAGCTGGATACGCCTCCGGCGTCGTCGGAATTCATCAATGTAAGGGAACTGGAGTCGTTGATGCCGGTGACGTTCACCTTGGCTTGATCATAGTTGAGATCGGCCTGCCAGCCTTCCAGGTCGTCCCCGGTCGCGACCTGGTTCTCGGTAATGTCGATCTGGAAGGCGTCGTTGACGTTCTTGGAGATGCAGAACTCGCGGCTGCCCAGGGACGTCGCCGTGTTGGCTGGGGTAGCGGCAGGATTCATGTCGATGGACATGAAGTCAACTTGACCCGGGGTACCGGCGGCCTGGGCGGGTCCGATGCCTCCCGCTAGAAGGAATGCTATCGCTATGACGATGACTACCGCTGCCGCTGCCGTGGCGGTGAGCATAGTGCCGGCGTTCTTCATTAAGCGCCTCCTTGGCCCCAACGCGAGTCTGTCTGTTTCAGATTTGCGTAATAAGTATCACAAAGACGGGTGACAGTGCAACACCTGTGCAGCCGCACTCTGAACATTTTCACTTGCGATCCGGGCATTGCATCGGAGAGGCCGCCATCGTCCGTCTTCAGAAAGAGCGGTCGCTTATGGCGCGAACGGCGAAGAAGCTCAGTCCGCCCAGGCCGACGATCCCGATCGTGGCGATGATCAGGGCCCAGAGGGGCACGCCGCCGGAAGACGAGCTACTGGGCGGATTCGCGACTGACTCAGGTATCGACGGCCCGTTGGCGGCAGCATCCGGACTCTCAAGCGCGCCGGCTACCGCAGGAGCCTGCTGTCCTTGGCCGTTTGCGCCATTGCTGGAGTTGCCGCCTCCTGTGGTCACTGTCGCGTTCCCGGCGCCGTCGCCGCCTTCGGGCTGTGGCGCGGGCGTAGAGCCCGATCCCGGCGTTGCGCCAGGAGGGGGCGTGGACTGTGGGCAGGGCCGGTCCACAGCGATGGTGGCGCTGGCGCGGGCGCCGTCAAAGAAGCCGTCGCCGTTGACGTCGCCGATGAAGGCGCCGCGGAACTCCAGCACAGGCCCGGCGTCGATCTGGCCGTTGCGGTCAACGTCAATCTGGGGGATCGCCGCCTGGGTAAGGCCCGGCGCGATCGCCTTTAGAGTCAGGCGCGCCAGTACGCCTGACCCGCTCTCGGTGGCGCTACTGAGGTCGCCCAGGCTCAACAGATGGCGGCCGTCGCCGTCCGGCAACGGCTCCGAGGCGTCGATGGGCTTGCTGCCCTGTTCGGCGGTGAGGAACAGACGGACGTCCTGCTCGACGATCTCCACGATGCTGCGATTGTCGACGAACGTCAGCTCCCAGGAAGAGAGGTTCGTGACGTCCCTAACGCCTACATCGACAGTGAACGTGTCTCCGACGTGGACGGTGGCGCAGGTGTCCACGGTCCCCAGGTGGGTGGCGGAGTTGCCATCCGTGATCGCGTCGATCACCAGGCTGGGCGCCGGCTCCGCCGAGCCGTGACTGGAGAGGATGAGAAAGCCCGTAGCGGCAAACAGCGCAACGGCCAGGCTTCCGGCAGCTCTCGTAGACCTTCTTAGCATCACAATCCGCAGTCCAATCCCCCCTCCGGCGCTGGGCTGATTCCTAACGTGGCCGGCTCCCGCCCGAACGATACCTCGTCCATCCCGCTAGCACGAGCGCCCCGGTGGCCAGAGCGGCCAGGGCCAGCCATTGCCAGGGGAATCCGCCGCCAGAGGCTGGGCCGCCAGTCGGCGGCAGCCGCAGCGCGCCCAGCGTCGCCGGGGTGGCGCCGGCCTTTGGCGTTGCCGTCGACGAGAGGGCGGAGGGGGTATGTGACGACGATGGTGTCGCTGAGGAGTGCGGGCCTGACGGAGTGGGCGTGCGATGCGGCGTCGGTGTGCGCGTTGGTGTCGGTTGACCGCAGGTGGGGCCGCCTTCCACGAAGGTGAACCCAGCGTCCGGGCCGCCACCGGTCTTGACGAAGATAACAACGGTGTTGTTGGCGCTGGGAGACGTGGCCGGAGGAGAGCCGGGGACGAACACGATGGTGATCTGAATTGGCAGGTCCTCATCTTCGACGCCGTCCACGCGGACCGTGCCGTCGGGCATGATCGTAACAGGTCCCACTTCGCCCGGCGTAGATATCAGGACCTGCAAAACATCCTCCGCCCGCCAGCAGCCAGATATGTCTATCCGGGTGATCTCCTTGCCGGGGCCCGTCTTACAGCCGTCGATTTGCCAGGTGTGGGTGTCGCTGGTGGCCGGCGGGTTGGGGGCGGTCAAAGACGCGTCGTAGCCGCCTGGGCACGGCGTCGGGGCGGGAGTGGCCGTGGCGGTGGGCGTAGGCGTCGCGGTGACGGCTAAGGCCGTCGGCGTTGGTGTGGTGGTGGGAGTGACGGTGGGCGTGGCCGTGCGAGTCGGGGTCACGGTCGGGGTCACGGTCGGTGTGGCGGTCGGCGTGGCGGTGCGTGTTGGTGTCACCGTGGGAGTAATGGTGGGCGTGGGCGTGAGCGTTGGTGTGGGACTGGGGCTCGGCGAAGGCGTGGGAGTGGGCGTAGCCGTGGCCGTGGTGGTGGGCGTTAGGGTGACGGCGATGACCGTCGGCGAGGGTGTCAGGGTCGGGGTCACTGTGGGTGTCACGGTTGGCGTCACCGTAGGGGTAGCCGTACGAGTCGGCGTGACCGTGGGCGTGGGAGAGGGGCTGGGGGAGGGCGACGGACTAGGCGTAGGC